>CAXPUI010000626.1:0-3252 GCA_964220205.1 Candidatus Allofontibacter communis
ATCGACCAGCTGAACAGGCGCACGGTGACGTCCACCCAGTCACCAGGTCGGGTTTGGTGTACGTCTTCGGGAATCATTACCGCAAGCGAAAACAGGGACGGGGCAGAAGCCCCGTCCCGTGCTCATCTTATGAAGATTGGTTCGGCTTACTCGCCGATCCCGAGTACCCGGTTTCTCTGGTTAGAGAAAGCTACCTCAGCAATCTTCTGCCAAGCCCCCACCTCCCTGAGGGTAGCCTGGAAGTGATCGTTGATCTTCTTGGCAAGCGCACTGTGGTCACGCACATTTTCGAAGACTTCTGCAGCCGCTTCGCCAAAGCTATCGTAGGTATCTTCGGAGAACTCTTTCAGCACCACACCGTGCTCATTGACCATCTTTGCAAGATATTCACCGTTGTTAGCCTGGCATTCTTCGTACTGCGCCGCATGCTCTTCCATACAGGCTGCCTCCAGGATTGCCTGTTCCCATTTGCTGAGGGAGCTCCACCAGGAAGCATTCATGCCGAAGGACAGACCGCCGCCCGGCTCATGAAAACCAGGATAGTAGTAGTACTTGGCCGCCTCATAAAACTTCATGAAGTAGTCGTTATACGGACCCACCCATTCGGTCGCATCGATGGCACCGGAGACCAGGTTTTCGTAGATCTGACCACCCGGCAGAGAAACCGGTGATGCGCCAAGCATGGCCATGCAGTCGCCACCAAGACCCTGGATACGCATCTTGAGGCCTTTGAGATCATCAGCCGAGTTGATCTCCTTGTTGAACCAGCCGCCCATCTGGGTCCCGGTTGCCCCGCAGGCTAGAGCCTTCAGGCCGAATTCGCCGGACATTTCATCCCACAGCGCCTGGCCACCCTTAAACTTGATCCACGCGTTCCACTCCACCTGGGTCATGCCGAATGGCACACTGGTGAAGTAGGCAAACCCAGGATGCTTGCCTTTCCAGTAGTAATCCGCAGCAATATAGGCCTGCGAGTTACCCGAAACTACATCATCGAAACTATCGAAGGCGCCAACCTTCTCGCCAGCAGCGTAGTAGGTTGTATTGATCCGGCCTTCACTGAGCTCAGTTATACGGGCTGCCAGGCGCTGGGCACTGATGCCGAGACCCGGAAAGTCCCGCGGCCAGGTCGAGACGATCGTCATCTCACGGCTCTGTGAGGCGATTGCAGGAGCTGCTAGGGTGCCAGCTGCAACAGCTGTTCCTGCTCCCGCTTTTTTTAGAAAATCGCGTCTTTCCATTTATTCCTCCTCAACTAGGTTAGTCATTCATACACCACCTGCCCGCCGCAGTATCCTGACGCAGGCTCGCACTAGTATCGCAACTATATCCCCGTATGACAATAGGGTTTCAATTGAACTTTTTCCAAATTACGGGGATAAACTTACTCAGTCTGCAAATCGTAAAATAGGTCGGCGGATGGGGTTTCTGGCTGGGAGAGTTTGAAGTGCATACCTTACTCCCAACTTCAAAACCTCATCAGGCAGCCCAACAAACCGGACTCTTAACCCATTATGGCAAAACCCCGAGAAGCAGCCCAAGGCACCGCGCGCACGATGGCGATGAAGGGCGGAGGCTACTACAGCCAACGCACCCGCGGCGCCAAGGATGTGATTGACAATGCCGTGGGTATGCTTGTGGAAGCTGCCGACGCGATTAGCCCTTCAGGTAAAGGGATGCCGATTACCCTCGCTGACTTTGGTGCGGCTGATGGCGGCACCTCCGAAAGTGCCTTGAGAAAGTGTATCGAACGGATCCGTGAACGTTTCCTAGGTACACAAATCCAGGTCAGCTATACCGACTTACCGAGCAATGACTTCAGCGCTCTTTTCAAAAACCTGCTTGGGTTTGGCTCGTTGACGTCGAATACGTATCTCACAGACATTGAGGATGTTTATGTGAACGCCTGCGGCATCGGGTTTCATAAGCAACTCCTGCCCGACGCGTCACTGGATATCGGATTCTCGGCTACGGCGATGCACTATATCTCGGAAAAGCCGTGCCCCATCGAAAATCATGTTCACATGGTGGGTGCAAGCGGGGAGACGTTGGCCGCCTACGCCGAACAGGCGCGGCAAAACTGGACTGATCTTCTTGTCGCTCGCGCCAAAGAATTACGGCCAGGGGGAAGGCTCGTTATGCTGAACTTTGGCATTGACGAAGAAGGTCGTTACCTTGGCAACACCGGCGGTATCAACATGTTCGATACCTTTGCAGACATTTGGGGGCAGATGTGTAACGAAGGCACGATCTCAGAGGGCGAATTCGTCAACACCTCATTTCCACAATACTACCGAACGGTTGAAGAATTCTGTGCGCCATTCAAGGATAATGACTCACCGGTTTATCAGGCAGGGCTGAGGCTCGTTTCAGCGAAAACCGGCGTCGTGGACTGTCCTTATCGCAGAGCATTTGCCGAAGCGGGAAGTGCCATGTCGGCAAGAGAATTTGCAGAAAGTTACGTCCCCACCCTGAGATCGTGGAGCGAGGCTGTTTTCTTAAGTGGGCTGGACGATGCTCGGCCGGCAGATGAACGACATCAGATCGTAGACACTTTCTATCAGCGCTATGAGGATCGGGTAGCCTCAGACCCCAGTGGCCATGCCATGGATTACGTCCACTGCTATCTAGCGGTCAAAAAAACCGCTGATCAGCCGTAACCCGGATTCCGGTCTCTGTCTTATGCGTGCAGTCGTTCTTCCCGGAATCCGGCAAACGCTTGTCGTTGAGGATAATTATCCTGATCCTATCCTGCGGGGAGGTGAAGGCGAGATCATCGAGATTACTGCCTGCGGGGTCTGTCATTCTGACCTGCATGTGGTCGATGGGGAGTTCCCAAGCCCTTTGCCCCTAGTGTTGGGTCATGAGGTCGCCGGTGTCCACCCCGAATTGGGCCCCGTCCTGCTTTACGCCCCCTGGGGGTGCGGCGCCTGCCCGCAATGTGCCGATGGCGACGAAATGATCTGCGCGAATTCCAGTGAAGCCGGGTTGTTTACAAACGGCGGGTACTGCGATCGTATGTTTGTTCCCGATCGAAAATATCTCGCCCCGCTTGGCGACCTGAATCCCATCACTGCTGCACCACTGGCCTGCGGCGGACTGACTGCCTACCGGGCGGTTGATCACGGCAGAAAGGCCTTGGCGCCCATGCGGCGTCAGGGAAGAGTTCTTCTAATCGGGGTCGGCGGCCTCGGTCAATATGCCATCCGCTATCTGCGGCTTCTCACCGATGCAAAGGTCATTGCCCTTGAT
>CAXPUI010000627.1:0-6247 GCA_964220205.1 Candidatus Allofontibacter communis
CAATACGAATATTGGTGTGGTTCGCCGCTTCGGTATCCAGCAAGGCTGCCGCGTCCGTATCTCTCGCACAAGCAATGACATTATCTCCCTGGGCCGCATACTGCCTGACCAGTTCGAGGCCTATCCCCCTGGTTGCACCGACTATCATGACTGTAGCCATTTTATTCTCCTAAGTTCCAGTGATTGTTTGTTCCAGTTATTTGTTCAATTTGCGGTCGATTGCACCCAGCTTCTGGCCTCCTCAGAGGCTACCCAAGCGATGGCATTCTCGAGAAAACGTGAGAATCCGGCGTTTTCAAAAGCGGTAGGGCCATCTCCCAAATCAGTCACAACAACAGGCGAACGGCGGCAAGCATGAGCCCAGGCAATAAGGTTGCTGCCTTCAGGATGCTGCCAGTCACGCTGCTCTTCGGCAGAAGCCAGCGGAGGCGGCGTGAAATTTTCCATAACGAATTCGTAGTCCGCACGCAACAGCGGCTCAACCGAAGATTCAAAGTGGGCGGTCTTCAGATACAGTTCATCGGGAACTTCAAAGCCAGCCTCCAGCCCTGCAAGGACAGGATGTTCACCCTGGGGTAAAACATTAACGGAGGCATTCGGCAAAGGCCCGTGACCACCCCGATAGCCGGAGCCCGGCACCGGCTGACCGCCCAGTTCACCAGCGCTCAGCATCGCCGAACTCCGGGAGATTTCCCGCCACAAAGGCCAGAGAGGCCAACTGAAAGTCGCATGATTCAAGAGAATCAGTCCTCTCCCCGAATCCAAAAGACTTTCAATTGCCGAAACATAAGCGGGAGGCGGTTGTCCTGTATTGTTCGCACCATCATGCATCAGCCCGGCATCAGGAATACCTGACATGTCATAAAACAGGACAGCATCATAACTGTCGATATGACCAGGCTGGAGGATCACCTGTGCCGCTGGCTGTTCCACCAGTGTTGTGCGCACCTCCGTCATGCCTGCAAACATGCCCATAAAAGAATCATGGGAGAAGGCATGTCCCTTGCTGACGATGAGTAAATTAACAGACATATAAATTCCTTAGCGCCATGATAATGGCAACTTCTTTCGTCCCCAGAGAAAGAATGGACCAATCCTCTCTCCACTATCAACTAACCTTAGATCAGGCAATCGCTCAAGCAGTATCTCCAGCGCTATCTCCGCTTCGAGTCTTGCTGTCGTGGCACCCAGGCAAAAATGCACGCCCAAACCAAAGGACATGTGGCGCTGGGGAACACGCAAGAGATCAAACTTGTCAGGCTCCGCAAACACTCTCGCATCTCGATTGGCCGCAGCGTAATGAATATAGACTTTACTACCAGCAGGAATCGTCTGCTCATGCAGAACAACATCCCTGGTCGCGTGTCGATACAGACCGAGAACCGGCGGATCATATCGCAGGCTTTCCTCAACCGCCTGAGGAATCAGCTCTCGTTTCGACAACAGCATCTGCCAGCGCTCTGGTTGTTCGAGCAGACGCCATAACAGATTGGTAATCAGTGAAGTCGTGGTTTCATTACCACCAACCAGTAGCTGATTAAGCACGGATAAAGCATCGCTCTCCGGTGCAAAGTCGCCACTCGCATCCCGAGCACCCGCAACCACTGAGAGCAGATCATCAGAGTAATCTTGACCAGACTCTATGCGCGATCGCCTGGTACGTAAATGATTGCTCATATAGTCGAGAAAGGCCTGCTGGTCGTCCATGTATATCGATGGGTCTGCTGCCCCCATCGCGGCGACCTGGACATCTGACCAGTGTTTGAATTGCTCCAGGTCGGAATCCGGCACACCCAGCAAGCGCGCGATTATCGTGACGGGCAATGGAAACGCCAGCTCATCATGGGCATCAAATTGACCTGGGCCGTCGAGAATTCCATCGACGAGTCTGTTGGTCAACTCGATCACCGGATCTCGCAATTCAGCAATAGCCGCTGGAGTAAACCAACCCTGAAGCAACTTTCGATAAAAGGTGTGTTGCGGGGGATCGCATAGCATGCCAACCGGTTCAGTAAAACGGGGCCCCTGGCCGTGTCGGCTCGAATAGGTCTCGATATCCCGCAGCGCATCAGCTACGTCTTCGTAACGGGACAAGGTGTAGAACGGGGGATCAAATTCATCACAATGGTGAACCGGACACGTTTCGAGCAGGTACTGCGCTCGCGCCGCAGGTGCAGCAAGCGTATCAGCAGAAAAAGGACTCCAACTCACTCTTCAACCCGTGATCCGCTTGTGCAGTGGCGGCTGTTCACCGATGGTGATCGGCTCTCCAACCCAGGCTCCTACATTCTCACCGGTCCTGCCGCTGGCCATAAGGGCCAACATCTGGTCCGCAATCTCTTCGGGTTGCATGACCTGTTGCGCAAAACTTGGTGGCAATTCACCATCAGGGAAAAGATTGCGCAGCATGGGCGTGTCAACTGCCCCCATGCACAACCCATTCACAGCGATACCATCGGCTTCCAGCCGCTTCGACCAGGCATCGGTAAAACCATTCAGGGCCCATTTTGAAGCATTATATAAGTCCGTATCGGGAGGGTTCGTCCCGTCGCTCCTGGCAGGCAGGACATAATAGGACGAAATGTTAATAATATGACCACCGCCAGGTTTCATATGGGGAACTGCCGCGCGAGACAACATCATGACGCCCAGCAGATTGGTATCCATAATCTCATCCCAATCATCCAGGGTCGTCTGCCAGTCACTGGTCACGGGACTGACCTTCCACTTGCCCGCGTTATTGACAAGTACATTGATTGTTCCCAGGAGCAGTGCAGCCTCAATGACCTTCTCGACATCGGTACGAAGCGACTGATCAGCAACCATGGTTGCGGCAACCGGCAGCTCCATGACCGCTTTATCAATGTCGAACGCCAGCACTGAATATCCTGACTCGGCGAGCCGGAGAGCAAAGGCCTTACCAAGCCCTCGGGCAGCGCCACTGACAATAGCGACCCGAGAAGATTCTGGTCGAGCCCCAATACTCATGATCTTATCCGGACCTGTTCCGGCTGGATATAACGAGGTTCATGGGGAGCTTCAAGTGCAACCGGCCGGCCGATGCAGAAATTAATATTTTGAGCGTTTCGTCCGGAGGACCCCTCTTCTAACAATTCAATCAAAACCCGGGCGTTATCTTCTGCACGCATCCAACTGTCGATTTCGGCCTGCGGTGGGTTATGGCCGTGGAATGAGCGCAGCATCCAGGAATCAGTGGCACCCATACAGAATGCATTGACGCGTATACCCTGTGGGGCAAGTGACTTTGCCCAGGCATAAAGCAGGCCATTCAATCCCCACTTTGCAGCGTCATAGAGATCCATGGCTTCTCCACCACCTGTCGGGCGAGGTGTTTCCGCCCATGGACAACTCGCCAGGCCAGGGCAAACGTGGTGCGGTGTACCGCAGGTGACCATATGATCAGTGGCAATGTTCACTATCTCACCGCCCCTGCCCTGCTCCAGCATGACCGGGATGACCGCACGACCAAAGAGGTATTCGCCCTTGAGGTTAGTGCCGATGATCAGTTCATAGTCAGCTATCGACTTTTCCAGCCCATCGTCAGCAGAACTTGCGCCCCAGACCCCGGCGTTGTTAATTAAGATATCAATGCCACCCAGGGCTTCCACCGCGCCATCAACAACCGCTCGAACGTGGTCCGGATCTGCCACATCACCTTGACTGGCCAAAACGCTGACCCCTTTATCACCCAGCAGAACAGGCAATTCATGGACCTCGTCCCTCAGATCGCACAGGGCAAGGTTCACGCCCGCCTCAGCAAGGGCGACAGCATATGCTCTACCCAGACCAACAGCAGCACCCGTTACGATTGCGACCTTGCCGTTAAGATTCGTCATACCAGAGATCAAAGGCTCCCATCATTTCCAACAGCTCATCGAGTGAGCCTTGCACTACCATATCACCACCAGCGACCGCCTGTTCCGGTGTGACTTTTCCCGATAGCAACTTTGCCCAGGTTTCATGACTCAGTTCAACCCTAATTACGGCATCCTCACCATCCGTTGGAATTGCCACCTGATCTCGAAGAAGCAGACCTGCCCGACTGCCATCGTCAAACATAAAGCAGATTTCGCCGTTCAAGCCACTGGATCGAGCCGGGTCCAGCAAAACACGCAACACCTTTACAAAGGCTGCTGGTTGCCCAGCCATGACTTCAGAAAAGCCAAAGCGATGTTGGCGGAAACGTCCCAGGTCAAGCAAACCGTCAAGTTCCAAGGCTCTGGTGATACACCAATTCCGGATGTTCGCTGACGTTGTGCGTTGCGCCACCGCTCGTAACGCAGTGGCCTGGCGATGCCGGTCCGAGGCGTCCTCGGAGACCTTGACCAACCAATCTGACACTTCTATCGCCCATCGAAAATCCTCGCTCTCAAGAGCCTGATCGAAAACCTCGCGCACACAGTCGATGCCGCCGAAACCATCAATCAGTTTTCTTGCTCTGTCCTTCGGTGCCTGCGGAAAAAGCTTGGCGACATCATCGTCAAACCAGCCAAAAAGGCCCGCATGAATCTGCCGGGCATGGTGTTCCGCAACCCCGTAAAACTGGCGAGTGAAATAAGTCCGAGCAAACCTTTCGGGCAGGCGCATACTGCCTGCAAGCTCGTCAAGAGTCAGCCCGCGATTGATGCCGCGCACCGTCTGATCCCAGATGTATCGGATGGAGTCTGCATAATCCTGGATGACACCGGCAATCTCCGCTTTCCCCTCTAGCGGCGGACCATGCGCCCCAATCATCTGTTCAATCGGCAATGACTCAAGATGGGACAGACCCTCAAGCAGGATTCTCGGGTCTCGAAACTCCTCGCCACGGATAGCAAAAATATTGAAAAGGGCGGGCCAGACCAGGTTGTTGACACATACGCCTAGTTCAGGGATCCAGATCGTAATCGAGTCAGTCGCATCACTCGGAGCCGGACTCAACTCTACCGTCAGTCCAGCAATTTGTGCTGAGACAGCCTCCGTGAAGGTAATGCCAGGTGGCACATAACCAGGCGTATAAGGAGAATGCTCCGGGTTCCTGTAGAAGCGCCCCAGCCCGACATTAACCTGACCGTCTTCGCCACCTTCAGGCATGAAGATGGCAAACTGCTGGACCAGTCCCCGGCTCGATCTCGGCCCTACTTCACCGCCAAATCGTTCCAGATTCGCTGGGATGCCTGCATGGCCGTAAATCGGCAATGTATCATTCCCAGCTTCCTCCAGGATCGCCCTCGTACCATTTACATAATGGAAGTGGCTGTAAATGCAGGCGACAATGGGAAGATCAGTGACTTCACGCAAGGCCACCAGGGCTGCTCGCATCTCCTCAACGCATTCGCCCGAGTCGATCGCAATAATGCCCTCAGGTCCTCGGATAAAGGTCTGATTGGAAAGCCCATTACCGACGAAGCACCAGGCATTCGGTCCACAGGTGTAAAATCGCTTTTCCAGGCGCGACGAATGCTCAATCAAGTCAGGATGAGCCCTCTGGCCCAGAACATCGCTAGCGGGATCAAGCCATCCAAAAGAGTCGTTAAGTGAACCGCTCAATTTACTGTAAACCTCTGAACGATTTCGCGCTGCAAATCATGGCATTTGCCGGACCAGGCGGATTCCATCGATGTATTCCATTGTTCCGCAAGGGTTTCACGGACTGTATCGAGCATCGCAGTGAACAAGCCTTCGTACATGTGAGATGCAACGTTGTATGCCTGTTCGTGGTTAATAACTTCCCAGTTCAGGTATTGCTCTTCGCCGGAGTAGTCAGAGACCATCATGAGCCGGTACACCTCCTCCATCATTTTACCCATCGTTGCTGGATCACAATGAGACATGACAGCCGCGGACTCTGGGCATCGCTTAAAGTACGTTTCATAAATGGCAGGTGTAATGTCACCGGCCTTCTCTGCCACCAGCGAGAGGCTCTCAACAACAATGTCGGTATCAGTAATGGAAGACATATCCAGCTGCAAACAAGGACCCGAGGGCACAGAGATGCTGAGGATTATGCCTTGACCATCAGAAGAAGTTAACCGGCACTGAATGAGGGTTCATCACCAGGGTCAGTATCTGTGTCCAGCGCGAAATCCGGTTTAAGGCTCTTGACCATTTGCTCCGCCACCGGCGTCTTGCAATCCCCAACCCGAGTCTTCAACCTCAAGCAAGCCGCTGTCCACCATAGAGTTGACCAAGACAACTTCCGGCTCAATCCCACCATCATCAATAACGCCAAGCGTCAATCGTATCA
>CAXPUI010000628.1:0-7343 GCA_964220205.1 Candidatus Allofontibacter communis
GTCCGGGAAATCCTGGTTGAACTGGGGACGCGGAGAATGGTGGGAGGCCAGGAAGACATGATTGTTGATGTTGCCCTTGACCTCCTGAAAGCCAAAGAGTCACAGGAGCATAATGATGGCGTTTAGATCACTGGGGTACGTTCGCATAGGTATGCGCGATCCGAACGAATGGGTCATCACTGGCCGTGACATTCTGGGTCTTACCTCGGAATCGACGGACGACGGTAGTATCCGGTTGAGAATGGACAGGGCTCCCTTCAGGTATCTGATAGAACGCGCGGAGGCTGATGGCTTTATCTGTGCTGGCTGGGAGTATCCTGATGATGAGTATGATGCCTTGCTGTCCAGCCTGGCAGATCGCGAGATTGATTTTGTTCAGGGAGATAGTGATGCGTGTTTAGCCCGGGGTGTGGCTGCGGTGGTTTCCTTTCAGGACCCATCTGGTAATACCGTCGAAGTCTTTCATTCTCGCGGTGAAGGGGATGGCTTTTCGTCGCCGCTCGACGTGAATTTCGTGGCGGGCGATCTTGGTCTTGGGCATATCGTGCTGCCGGCGCTGGAGCATGCGGCAACCTGCGAGTTTTATGAGGAAGTCATGGGCTTCGGGCTCTCCGATGAGCTTAGACTACCCCCGCCCATGGAAGGTGTGCCGGAGATGCAGATCAATTTTTATCACGCTGACAATCCACGACATCATAGTATTGCCTGCTTTAACGGGCCTGCGCCATCGGGAGTTGTTCATCTCATGACGGAATATACGACCATTGATGAGGTCGGCGAGTGTCTTGATCGGGTAACACAGGCGGGGCTCCCGATCACAGCGTCCCTGGGACGCCATGTCAATGACAACATGTTGTCATTCTACTTCCTCTGCCCCGGTGGAATTCCGATGGAAGTGGGTTATGACGGTAAACAATTTGACTGGAACAAGACTGAAGCCACCTACAGTACGATAGGCGACCATTGGGGGCATGAATATAACTTTCCGGAGTAAGTGATGATAGATAAAACCATGTCGATTGCTGACATTGCTGCCAAGGTGGAGAGTGGCATGACGCTCGCTATCGGTGGTTGGGGTGGCAGGCGGAAACCCATGGCGGTTATTCGTGAACTGCTCAAGACCGATGTCAGGGATCTTACGGTAATGGCATACGGCGGGCCGGATATTGGTATGTTGGCAGCGTCGGGAAAACTGAAAAAGTTGATTTTTGGTTTTGTTTCCATGGATACGGTGCCGCTAGAAGCTCACTACCGCGTTGCGAGACAGAATGGGGCTATCGATGTCATGGAGGTGGACGAAGGTATGTTCCAGTTGGGCCTTAAGGCCGCTGCCCAGCGAATGCCATTCCTGCCAACTCGTGTCGGGTTTGCCTCTGATGTGCTGACCACGAATCCTGAGATCAAGACCATTGTTTCACCTTACGATGATGGTGAGGAGTTTGTCGCAATGCCGGCATTGAAACCCGATGTCGCGATCTGTCACGTCAATGAGGCAGATATTATCGGTAATTCACGTATCTCCGGTCCGGACCCTTTCTTTGATGAATGGTTCTGTCGGGCAGCAGACGCCGCTTACCTGACTGCGGAAGCGATCGTTGAGACTGAAGCATTCAATGACCCAATGATTGCGCTGCAGATGCCAATCGAACGGAATCTGGTCATGGGGGTTGCCCATGCGCCCTGCGGTGCACATCCGACTTCTTGTGGCCCTGAATATGGTATCGATGTGGGACACCTGACTGCCTACAATGGCCTTGCAAAAGAAGGCCTCGATAACTACCTGGCTGATCATGTAACGGGTAAGGACCTCGCTTCTTATATTGAAGGTGTGGGTGGTGAAACGGCGATTCGGGCCTTGCCGTTGCCGGTTTTTTAAGGAGGTGTCATGACATTTTCATTAGCTGAACTCTGTATCTGTGCCTCTGCTGAAACATTTCGAGGTGATGGCGAGTTGATGGTCACCAGTATCGGTCTTGTGCCCAGACTGGCAGCATCCCTCGCGAAAGCGACTTTTGAACCAGGGCTGATGATGACCGAGGGAGAGGCCTTCCTGGTTGCCGAGCCTGTTCCTGTTGGACCCAGAGGGGATTACCGGCCGAGAATCGAGGGGTTGATGACCTACGAAAGGGTGTTCGACATTATTGCCAGGGGCAAGCGACATGCCATGGTCACACCCGTACAGGTAGATCGGTTCGGGCAGATGAACATTTCTCTTGTCGGTGACTATGACCGGCCAAAAACCGCTCTGCTTGGCGTACGAGGATATCCGGGTAACACCATCCTTAATTCCAACAGTATGTTTGTTCCGAGCCATGATACTCGGACCTTCGTCGAGGGAGAGGTCGACATGGTTGGTGGTATCGGCTACAACCCCGATCGGTGGCCTGGCGGTAAGAAACCTCCTTTCCTGGATCTGAGGCGAATCGTCTCGAATCTGGCCGTCATGGATTTTGGGGGTGACGACCATTCTATTCGCGTGATCAGCCTGCACCCCGGTGTGTCCTTTGAGGAGGTGCAGGACAATACGGGATTTGCCCTGCAGCAGATTGAGGGCCTGGACGAAACCACAGCGCCTACGAGCGAACAATTAGCTGTTCTTGCTCAGTTGGATCCGCATAACCTGCGAGCGACGGTGTTCAAAGATAACCCTCCGGGTCGGGCCGCATGAATACCGCCGGTTTCTCCCATGACTGGGGCGCGACAGTGGCCTTTGCTGGAACATTCCCGAAAAGGTCGCGGTCGAAACCTGAGGTTGAAAAAGCGGCAGTTGTCGATGTAATGGCATCGGGGCTTGCCAGCCTTATACCTGCCCGGCGAATGGCTTGTCGTGCTTGAGACTCCTCTTACCCGTGCCCTCGGTTGTCACTATCCGGTTATTCAGACTGCGATGGGCTGGGTGGCTACGCCCCAGTTGGTCAGTGCATCAATCAGTGCCGGAGCATTCGGGTTTCTGGCTGCGGCGGTCATGCAGCCAGAAGAGTGTGAAGCCGCACTCCGGCAGATAAAAGACACCAGTAATAACCCGTTTGGCGTGAACCTGCACTCGTTCCAGTCCGGGGTGGAGCAGATAGTTGATGCCTGCATCGACCACGATGTGGCAGCACTGTCCTATGGTCGAGCGCCCTCGGCCAAGATTATCAGCAAGGCCAAAGCGCGGGGTATTAAATGCGTGCCGACCATTGGTGCCGCCAAGCACGCACAAAAAGCTGTCGACCTGGGCGCCGATGTCCTTGTTTGTCAGGGACAGGAGGGTGGTGGACACACGGGCGAAACGCCAACCTGGCTGCTCCTGGCCCAGGTCCTGGATCTGGATCTCGGTGTCCCGGTTGTTGCCTGTGGGGGATTTAAGGACGGACGTGGGCTGGCGGCGGCACTGACGTTCGGAGCCGATGGTATAGCCATGGGGACCAGGTTCCTCCTGACCTCGGACAGCCCTACGCCTGGCGCAACCAAGGCCGAGTATCTGAAGTCCGATGTTACCGGGATTCCCGTATCATCCAGGCTCGATGGCCTGCCGCAGCGAATGATCATGAACGAGCGCCTCCGAAAACTTGAAACAGCAGGCCGCATACGACTGTTACTTACTGCTATCCAGAGTGCCTGGGGTTTTAAACAGGCAATGAACCTGTCGTTTTTCGCTATGCTGCGACAGGCCCTGCAGATGGCGGCTAGTTCCGATTCGACCCTTGCTCAAACCCTCTTGGCTGCGAACGCGCCGATGATTATTCAGCAGTCGATGGTTCACGGGCGTCCGCAGGAGGGTGTCCTGCCGAGTGGCCAGGTAGCTGGGTTGATTGATGATTTGCCCAGCTGTGCTGACCTCGTGTCAGAAATCGTCGGTGACGCGACAACAGCCCTGAATAGAGCGACCTGAACAGACACGACAGGAGGAGATCGTGCCATTTGAAGTAGAGATAAATGATAAGACTGCCGAGTTGATATTTGATCATCCGCCGGTTAATGCGTTCAGCGGCGCGATGTGGTTGGAATTGCCAGAGATTATCAGTGATCTTGGTAAACGTCCTGACCTGCGTTGTATTCTCATCAGGGCGGAAGGCAAAGGATTCTGTGCTGGCGTAGATATCAAGGAATTGGCGGAGAATAGTAACGCCATTGTCGAGGTCAATAAGGGCAATTATCTGACTTATAAAGCTATTCATGATTGCGAGATCCCCGTTGTCAGCGCTCCCCACAACTATGTGCTGGGTGGTGGGATTGGTATCTGCGGCGCATCGGATGCCGTGATTGCCGCTGAGAATGCGTACTTTGCGTTACCGGAAATTGACCGTGGAGCTATGGGCGGTGCATCGCACATGCAGCGCATGTTTCCTCATACCATGGTTAGAGCTGCGTTCCTGACCGGAGGGCAGATCAGTGCTCAGGATGCCTGGCGAGTTGGTGGTATAGAAAGAGTCGTTCGGGTTGATCAGCATCTGGATGTCGCACGCGAATTTTCTGGAGTTATCGCATCCAAGTCCAGGGATGCGCTGAGGATAGCGAAGCAGGCGCTGAATGGGATTGAAGCCTTTGATGTTGATAAAAGCTATCGTTGGGAACAGGGCTTTACCTTTGAAATGTATATGCATGAAGACAGCCAGACAGCAAGAGATGCCTTCGTCGATGGCGGTGGTGAGGCGAACTTTGACGATTGAGAAGTGAATACGCTTGTGCGACTCAATGATAACGTTGTGATGAGAGGGGTTAAGGAGAAGAGTTATGGCTGAAGCTTATATTGTTGATGCGCTTCGGACTCCAACGGGGAGACGCAGGGGTGGACTGTCGGAGATGCACCCTGCTGATCTCGGGGGACATGTCCTGAAGGAACTGGTTGAACGTAACGCGGTGCCCGGTGAAGACTACGACGATGTTATTTTTGGTTGTGTTGATACCATTGGCCCGCTGGCGGGAGATATCGCCAGGACCTGCTGGCTGGCGGCGGGCCTGCCACTGCATGTTCCAGGTGTGACTATTGATCGCCAGTGTGGTTCGTCCCAGCAATCAGTCCACTTTGCCGCCCAGGCTGTCATGAGCGGTACCGCTGATGTGGTTGTGGCGGGTGGGGTACAGGCCATGTCCCAGGTTCCGATTTCAGCAGCAATGCTTGCAGGCCAGGAGTATGGCTTTGGTGATCCTTTCACTGGTTCTCCGGGTTGGGTCGCGCGTTTTGGGGATGGCCTGGTGACGCAGTTCAATTCAGCGGAAATGATCGCAGAGAAATGGGGATTGTCACGGGGCGATCTTGAGCAGTATGCGTTGGAATCCAACGAAAGGGCTTTTCGAGCGATCGACGAAGGGCGCTTTGACAGGGAAATCACCCCCGTCAATGGTGTCACCATGGATGAGACACCGCGCCGGGGCACGAACCTTGAGGCCATGAGTGAACTGCAGCCCCTGCAGGAAGGGGGTAGGATTACTGCGGCGGTATCCAGTCAGACCTGTGACGCTGCGTCAGCAATGCTGATTTGCTCTGAAGATGCGGTTAAACGCTATGGGCTGGAACCGAGAGCCCGCATACACCATATCAGTGTGCTGGCGGACGACCCCATCTGGATGTTGACAGCACCCATGCCGGCCACGCGTCGAGCGATGGAAAAAACGGGGATGACGCTTGCAGAAATAGACCTCGTGGAGATTAATGAAGCGTTTGCACCGGTAGTGCTTGCCTGGCTGGCTGACACTGGGTACGAGCATGCGAAAACTAATGTCAATGGTGGTGCTATCGCACTGGGTCATCCATTAGGGGCAACTGGCACCAAGCTGATGACCACGCTGCTGCATGAACTGGAACGCACTGAAGGTCGTTTCGGTTTGCAGACCATGTGCGAAGGTGGAGGACAGGCCAACGTGACAATAATTGAGAGGTTATAGCGATGCCGGGTCTCTGCGAAAACAGAACCGTGATTGTTACCGGAGCGGGTGGTGGTCTGGGCCGGAGTTACGCCCGGGCGCTGGGTGCAGCGGGTGCCAATGTCATTGTGAATGATATTAACCACGAGACTGCTGCTGAGACGGTAGCGGAGATCAACGATGCGGGTGGTTCTGCAGCAGTTGATACCTCGGATATCACGGATCACGAAGCAGCGGGTAGGCTGGTCCAGGCGACCGTGACGGACTATGGGGACATTCATGCCGTTGTTAACAACGCAGGTGTCTGCCGCGACCGCATGTTCGCGAGTCTGAATCCTGAAGACTGGGATGCTGTCATGGCAGTTCATCTCAAGGGGCATTACTGTATCGCTAATCACGCCGCTCGCTTCTGGCGACAGCGCGCGAAAGAAGGTGCCGACGTCAGTGGTCGTATCATTAATACGAGTTCTGGTGCAGGTCTGCTGGGTTCGGTCGGTCAGTCGAATTACTCGGCGGCCAAAGGCGGAATTCTTTCTCTGACGCTGGTGCAGGCTGCTGAAATGGGACGTTATGGGGTTACTGCTAACGCGCTGGCACCTCAAGCCCGAACGGGCATGACGGAGGATGTCTTCGCTGAGATGATGAAGATTCCTGAAGATGGCAGTTTTGATGAATATGACCCTGCTAATGTGGCGCCTCTGGTAGTGTGGCTGGCAAGCGAGGAGTCGGCGCACGTGAACGGTCAGTGTTTTGAAATTTTTGGTGGCCGACTCTCAATTGCTGAAGGTTGGCACCCGGGGCCTCTGATAGACAAGGCTGCCAGATGGGACGTACATGAAATTGGTGCTGCTGTTGATTCGTTGCTGGAGCAGGGAAGAGAGGCCGAGCCCGTTTACGGAGCCTCTTCGTGATTCTTCGAGACAAGGTGGTGATAATCACGGGTGCGGGTCCGGGCATGGGGCAGGCGATGTGCCGCGGAGCAGCCGCGGAAGGCGCCAAGGTCGTGGTTTCAGCCAGGACCGTTGCCGCGATTGATGCCATAGCCAGTGATATCAATGATAGTGGCGGTGAGGCCATGGCCGTGCCGTGCGATGTCTCCTCCGACACAGATTGCCGGCATATAGCAGCCGCGACCCTGGAACGCTGGGGGAGAATTGCTGGCATGGTGCATTCGGCCTATTACCACCCTGACTGGGCCAATCTTGAAGTGGCGCCTATCGATCAGCTTACCCGGGCGCTCGACGTCATAGCGACAGGTGGTTTGCGCATGTCGCAGGCCGTTATCCCGGCGATGAAATCGCAGTGATCAGGTGCCATTGTGAATGTCTCCACCCTCGCCAGTCGAAAGCCGATGCCTGGTGAAGGTGGGTATGCCATGGCGAAGTCGGCTCTCAATCAGCTAACCCGTCAACTGGCAATCGAGTTGGCCGGCACCGGCATTCGGGTTAATACGGCACTGATGGGTTGGATGGATGGTGTCCCTCTGAATTACTTTT
>CAXPUI010000629.1:0-13655 GCA_964220205.1 Candidatus Allofontibacter communis
GAACAGTGTGCCCTGTGGACCTGGCAGTACTTCCACCCGTTCAATATCCGCAGCATAGACATCCAGGTTACGTGCACCGAAGGAGACAGGTTGCTCGTCCAGGTAAAGCGCAACCTGGGGTGCGGAACCCTGTACAGAAGAAACTGTGGTATTGGATTGCTCCGTCGCGACACCGCGGATGTAGATTTCGTTACGACCCGGTCCGCGACCCTGCTGGGTTACGTTGGGCAAAAACTTGATGTACTCATCGAAGGTGGAGACACCCAGTTGCTCCATGACTTCCCCGTTGACGGCCTGCACAGCGACAGGAATGTCCTGCATACTTTCGGCCCTTTTAGTCGCGGTAACGATGATTTCTTCAAGTTCGGCTGCCTCGACAGCGATCGCTGCTTGAGCCAGTATCACCCCTGTAATCGCACGGCTGAGCTTCGTTTTTCGGATCATTACGACCTCCCGTAGAAAAAATAAAAGATAGTTGTTTTGCCGTTAGAAATTGATTTAGTAACTGTTGTTTTTGTTGTTTTTGTTGTTTTTGTTGTTTTTGTTGTTTTTGTTGTTTGTGGCTGTTTAATGATTTCCATCTCGCCGGTCATGTCATTAAGTCATGCCATTAAGTCAAGCCATTAAGTCAAGCCATCGATAAGCAGCAAGAGACCGTTCTCTTTGCCTGTCTCTTTGCTTGCCTGTCAATGTCTTGCGCAGGAAACCTGCCACCTGCAGCGGGAATACTACCTTAATAAGGTCGAAACTTGTAGGGCCCGGGGAAGCCAATGAATAAGGGCAGGCACCGGCAGAACGTGGCTGATTTCATCGTCCGATTCCCTGGTGTTAATGTGATGTGATACGGGTTATATCCCGGTGAAATCCTCAAAATGCTGGTTCGCGAGCGCGACGCGCAGTAAGCGCTGGACGATAATGGGATTAACGCCGACACTATTGCTGGCAGTCACCAAAGCGCGACGTTCGGGATGCAGCTTTTGTTGTGTTCTGTTCAGCAGTGCCTGGTATCTCGGCCATCCAGCTGGACCCTGTCCATATTCGTACCAGATTTCGCGCCAGTCTCGACCGAGATCCAAAAGAAGCTTCTCGTATTGTTCGACCAATGTTGCAGGATTATCAGCACAGGCCTTGAAGTCCCGGATGATTTCCCTCGCAATGGCTTCGACTTCTCCGGGCGCCATGACGGGGGCAATGTTGAACCGTTCGAGTCGCAGAGTGGGATCGCTGGCTGGATCGTAGGTCATTGCTGCGGTCGACGGTGTGCCGGCGGATGCCTCTGCCACCATGCCCCAGAAGCGGGATGACCCCGACAGATCGATAACGAGATGAGTCCGATCCATCTGGCTGCTGTTGACCACCTTGTGCCAGCGCCAGGAGTCAAAAATCCAGCATTCTCCGGGCTGCATATGGATCGCCTCGTCGCCACAATGGAAAACCACATCAGGGTTGGTGACAATGGGTATATGGATGCGAAGTCGACTGTACCAGTGATAGTTGAAGTCGACGTGGTTTGAGACCTCGCTGTTGCCAGCCAGCCGCATGAGGCGTGATCGACTCAGGACTTCATCGAAACTCGCCATCACCTGCCGATGGTAGGGGAGGGCCGCCAGATGAGGTGTTTCCATCATTCGGCCGCTGAATTCATCGTTGTCACTGCCGTGGTAGGAGATCAGTGCCACGGCCGAGTTGCCTGCCAGTCCGGACGGATGTGCCATCCACGCAGAATCAGCGACCGAATCGAGTTCAGTCGCCAGTCTGCCCGGATCGAAGGTGAATGGCAGGCGGATAAATGGTTGGGGCAGGCGCATGCTGGCATTTTAGCCGTGAAATACCGTCATTTGGAATCTGGCTTGGAGGCGGAGTTTTTCGATGGATTGGCATTGATACTGAAAGACAATTTCGTAATCATGAAATTTGTTCCAGAGGGAGACCGTGATGGACAAAAGTGAATTTTATCGAGAAGCCAGAAATGACCTGACAGGACCCCTGGCTGGTGTCCGGGTCCTTGAAATTACAACAACCTGGGCAGGCCCCATGTGCGGCAATGTCCTGGCTGACCTGGGTGCGGATGTCATCAAGGTTGAGATACCCGCAGGCGATGTAGGCAGGGGGATTTTCCCCGCCATTCCGGGGACTGACGTAGGGTTTGCCCATGCCACGGTGAATCGCAACAAGCGGAGCCTTTGTGTCGACATAAGGAAACCTGAAGGTCTGGCGATCTGCCAGGAACTGGTTGGGCTCAGTGACATCATGCTTGAAAATTTCAAGGTCGGCACGATGGCGGGGTATTCCCTGGGGTATGAACAGGTTAGGGAGATCAAGCCGGATATTGTTTATATCTCGATCACGGGATGGGGCCAGTTTGGTCCTCGAAATGCCGATGCTGGATATGACCCGCTTGCCCAGGCCGCTTCAGGTTTCCTGTCAATAAATGGTACGCCCGACGGTCCACCGACCAAGGCAGGCACATTCCTCGCTGATGATCTTGGTGGTCTTCATGGGGCGCTTGGGGCACTGGCTGCGCTGCGTCATCGGGATCAGACGGGGGAAGGTCAGCACGTTGATATTGCTTTGCAGGATGCAATGTTGTTTCAGAGTAACGGTTTGCCGACTCTGGGTGCCATGGGAGTTGCTCCGGGTAGAAATGGTAATGAATTCGGGTTTGCCGTGCCGGCCAATGTTTATGAGTGCAGTGATGGGCCGATCTACCTGGGCGTATTGCTTGATGCGCATTGGAAGATCCTGACTGAAATTCTCGGCCAACCGGATCTTGCGGACAATGAAGCCTTTGCAAAAGGGGAGGATCGAGCTCAGAACCGGGACATCTGTAACATGATGGTGGCCGAATGGTGCGCGGCGAGAAGTCGTGAAGAGGCAATCGCAGCCCTGGTGGAGCGAGGGCTCCCGGTTGCGCCCGTTCAGACCTTTGTTGAGGCCGCCCAGGATTCCCACGTTCTCGAGCGCGACATGTTGCAGAAAACCGATATGCAGGGTGTTGACGTGCCGATCACTGGACCTGCGGCGAAGTTTTCCCGGACACCAACTCGGGTCCGTACTGCCGCACCGGATCTCGGACAGCACACTGATGAAATACTGGCAGAAATCGGCATGGATGCCGGCGATCGGGAAAAGCTGAAGAGCGCGGGTATTGTGGTCTAGGTCGACGATCTAGATCGACAGATCTTTCAGGTTGTAATCCTTGATCAGCGCTTGCCAGTTTTCGGGAGTATGACGGAGTTCGTCTTCCCTGCCCGCCATTGGCTGGTAGGGATACGAGATTTCATCGGGATAGAACTGAGCCCTGGCGTCAATCGCGACACTGATGACTTTGGAGCGATCGTCGATCCGTTGTTCGTCATAAAAAGTATCTGCAGTCTCGCTCAACGCTCCCTTAGCACCCAACACGGAAAGCCTCCGGTGAAAGCCGAAAGTCAGGGATATGCGTTGATCCGCGGATGTGTTGGCGAACGAGCAGTGCAGTGCCTGGCGGTTAACTATGGTTACATCCCCGGCTTTAGCATGAAGCGGTACTGCATCCGGGAGTTGTTCAGAACCATGCTCGGTGACCAAGTGTTTGATGTCCAGCTTGCCGGCTTTATGGGTTCCGGGTACAACCCAGAGGCAACTCTGGGCGGATGTGTCATAAAGTTGAACCTGGAAATTAAAGCCGTGTATACCCTCGTCCCAGTCCGGTGAATCCCAGTGAGTTACGCCATCCTGGTGCCAGGAGACTGAGCCTCCAACGCCAGGCTGTTTAACGAAGATAGCATCGTTATAGGGGACAAAGTCATCTCCATTTATGGATGCGGCAATGGCCAGCAGGTCCGGGTGTCCATAGAGTCGCAATCCGGAATCCATTATCTGGCACATGCCACCCATGAGGAAGACAACTTTCTCAGGAGCATCGATGGCAGCCGTGGGTTGCGTCATTTGAGTCTGGTGCCGGCCATTCAGCAGTGTCGTGCCTCCCCAGGGGTCGGACAAGGGTCGGATTAATGAGTAAACCGGACGGCTAAATTCCTGGCCGAAGGCGGGTCGCCCGCGATGATCAACGGTCGCCCCATTGTCGATGGGGGCCCGGTCGAGCAAATCCATCATGTCGTTACGCAGCAACTCCACTTCTGCGTGATCAACCAGCCCTTCAAAAACATAGAAGCCCGTGCGCTGGAAGGCCTCGAGAATGTCGGGCGTCAGCTTCCCGCTCTGGTCGAAACGCACTGGCCCACGATTGTTCAGATGAGCGGCTCTTTCCAGGCCTGCGTCGACATAGGTCTGCTGGCGTTCATGATAGTCTGATGAGGATATCTCGGTCACCTTTTCACCTGCTGAACTCAATCTTTGTTTCATACTACGTTGGTGGCTCTTGCCTTGTCGAGGCCGGGGTGTTGCTTTTGCTCCGGGTGCATTGCAGGATGGGCCGATCCCGGCAGGCAGATCGAGATTGCATGATGGATGACAGGTCGGCCCAGGCCACCCCGACAGATGCCAATTAGCTGTACCGCAACGATAGAAAGTTGCGCCTGCACAATAGTTAAATAGTCAAATAGTTAACAAGCAATGATTCACGGGTTATGGTTCACAGGTAATGCTTGATAAGCATACTCTGGTAAGAAAAATCTGGTAAGAGAAGAGCCTGGTAAGAGCGGCCTTGTAAGAAAGGCTTGGTAGGGTTGAGCCGCAAAATGGTCAGGAAGGTTGAGTTGGCAGAATCGATGGTCAGATTTACCGAAGAACACGTTGCAAGCTGGCGCGAAGACGGCTTCTGCGTTATCGAGGACTTCTTTTCTGTCGATGAGATAGCACCCCTGATCGAGGACTTCGAGCGCCTTTATCCAGCTCAGCCTGAAGAGGCACAGGAACCGGTCTATATGGATCCCAAAGCAGAGGACTATGCGTTGGCACGCCGGGCCCAGTTCAAGAATATACACAGCCTGCCTTATGACGGGGGTATTGAACTGAATTTGATCTCGTTGCACCCTGCGTTGATCAAGTTCGCCCAGGCTCTGCTGGGCGTCGATGACGTGCATTGCTACCAGAGCCATACATGGGCGAAATTCACGGGGCAGACTGATTACGAGCAGGACTTTCATTGCGACTTCCATAATCACACCTTGACAGTGCCATCAGATGATCATGCTGCCCGTACTGTTGATTTTATCTTCTACCTGACGGATGTCACTGAGCAGAACGGTGCTCTGCGTTATGTCACCAAGCCTGATGTCGTGAAGGCTCTCGGTCGTTCGGCGCTGGCTGCCTACACGGAAGAAGAGCAGGCAAGATTGCTGCGTTTTGAACGCAAAGTGGAAGTCCCGGCAGGTGGCCTGGTCGCCCATGGTATAGATACCATGCATCGAGGCGCCAATCTCCTTGAGCCGGGTGGGCGACGTTTTTCCATGACTGTGGGTTACAAGGCCGCAGGTAATGACAATATCCAATACCATGTCTGGCAGACCGGGGCAGATAAGGACTGGGCGAAGATCATTAATCATGCATCACCGGAACAGCTTACTGTACTTGGGTTTCCTCGTCCGGGTGACGAATTCTGGTCGCTGCGAACGCTCAAGCTCACTCAAGCACGCTGGCCTGAACTCGACATGAGTCCCTATTTTGCGGCAGCAGGGTTCGAACCCTAGCGGGTTGAAGTACCCTCTAGCTTGAGTTGATCAAGATAGAGTTTTTCCAGCCTGCTGACTTCCGCTTTAAACCCCTCAGGATCGAGGAAAGTCTCTGGTGAATAGGGTTGTCCGGGCGTATGTTTGTTAGCCAGACCGTACTGGCTGCCATGAGAAGCAACCCAGATGTCGACCTGCATCGCTAGTTGTTGCTTGAATGTGCCAGCGAAGTCCAGGGAAACACCATCATAGGTCGGATCGACGACGAGCCTCTTGCCCTGGTTGATGGTGCCCATGTTGGCGATAAGGACCCGATACGCTCGACCGTTTTCATTGACGGTCATCGAGTAGCTGGAACTGCCTTCGGTATGTCCGGGATGATGGTGTGTCTTGAGCCGCGTGCTGCCCAGGGTGATGATTTCGCCGTCCGCCAGCATTCGGTTGACAGTGACGGGTGCGAATCTGAAGTCAGAGCAGAAACCGAAGTGTGCGTCGCTGGCACCACCGTCTTCAAGGACTCGAGCATCCTTGGGTGTGGCGAGCATGCTCGCTCCGGTCAAGGCCTTTATCTCTGCCAGAGCGGCCGTGTGATCGAAGTGAGCCTGGGTCGTCAGTAGGATTTTGATGTCCTGGAAATTGAACCCCAGTGCTTCCACATTGGCCTGGATCCAATGGGTGGAATCCTGCAGTCCTGTATTGATGAGTATATGGCCCGCGTCGGTGGTAATCAGGAATACACTCAGGTCTGCTGCACCCACGGAGTAGAGATTCCCGATCACTTGATGTGGCTCGTACGGTTCGACCCAACCTGGCGGCAGCGGAAGGCCTTCAGGAAAGCAGTTCCGCTCCTGTTCTGCCAAGGCGGGAAAGGCCAGCAGCGTAAGTAACAGGTTCAGGTAGCGGCGCATGCGGTCAGATTATTTCGGCTGCAGAATGACCGGCAACTCGGCATAACCCTTAATAAAATTTGACTGTATCCTGACCGGCTCGCCAACGACTTCTACTTTGTGGAAGCGTTTCATGATTTCTTCCCAGAGGACACGGAGTTGCATTTCGGCGAGGCGATTACCCATGCAGCGATGGATGCCAAAGCCGAATGAAACGTGTTGGCGAGCATTAGGACGATCAATAACCAGTTTGTTGGCATCGTCGAATACCCTTTCATCGCGATTCCCGGACACATACCACATGACCACCTTATCTCCGGCTTTGATTGTCTTGCCCCGGAATTCGACATCTTCTTTTGCGGTTCGGCGCATATGAGCGAGCGGTGTTTGCCAGCGAATGATTTCGGCGACCATGTTGGGAATCAGCGCTGGATTTTCACGAAGTTTGTTGTATTGGTCATCGAACTGATTGAGTGCCAGTACCCCGCCTGAAATTGAGTTTCGAGTCGTATCGTTACCCCCGACAATCAGCAGCATCAGGTTGCCAAGGAATTCCTCGGGACCCATGTCGCGGGTATCCGGGTTCTGTGCCAGCATGGTGAGTAGATCAAAGCCCTCGTGTTCAGGATTGATCCGTTGCTTTCGGAGTTCCTGAAAGTAGGCCAGGCAGTTCTGAAGCTCTGCCTGAGCCTCTTCCCATGAGTCGACGTATCCAGAGCGGGGTCCCATGACACCGACATCTGACCAGTAGGTCAGTTTGCTGCGTTCCTCGTAGGGAAAGTCGAACAGGGTTGCCAGCATTCGAGTCGTCAGTTCTATGGATACCCTCTTCACCCAGTTGAATTCTTCGCCGACGGGGAGATGGTCCAGTATGTCTTCGACACGTTCCCTGATCAGGCTCTCCATATTTGCGAGATTCGGTGGGGCTACAACCGGTGCGACAATGCGGCGCTGTTCGTCGTGCTTTGGCTGGTCCATGGAAATAAATGCGGTAGAGTTAGCGCCCGGTGCATCGACGATGGTAATGCTGGGTTCGCTGGAAAAGCGATGATGATCGGCTTCTATGTCCTTGATGGCATCATGACTGGTGATTGACCAATAGGGCCCGTAGCGGCTATCGGTGTGGAAATGGACGGGATCATCTTTTCTGAGGCGTTCAAACAAAGGCCAGTGGGCATCGTTCTGGAACAGAAAGTGATTAGAAACATCTAGTTGATCAAGACTGGTTTTGTCGGCGAATACCTCCGCGCTCTCTATTGTTGCAGTCCTGTAGTCAAACGTGGTCATGGTCAGTCAACTCCTTGGCAGCTCTGCCGATAGAATCTGGGGATGAACATTCACTTAAAAACATAGGGTTCCAGGGATTCCTGGGCAGCAATTCGAATCTTGTGCCAGCGTCCGCCACCATAGTAGGCAAGACTGCCGGGTTTCGCATCGCCTTCGCCATTATAGTAAGACAGGCAGTCACGTAACGGTGCGCTGGCGACGTCCACATCATGGCAGTGCTGGGCGTAATCATTTTCGGCTTCAGCCGTAATGTCAAAGGTTTGAGCGTTCTTTGCCCGCAGGGTATTCAACATCCAGACGGTGTATTCGCAGTGAGCATCGATGGCATCGATGAAATTAAAACTGCCGCCGCCTCCCTGCGGACCCGTTATGATAAAGAGGTTAGGGAACCCCTGGCTATGTAGGCCGAGGAAGGTCTTCGTGCCTTCTTCCTGCCATTTCTCATTCAGGATTCGCCCGTCGCGACCCTGCACCATGTTGAAGGTTGATGTCGCCATCCATTGAAAGCCGGTGGCATAGATCAGGACATCCAGTGGATATTCGGTCCCCTGGTGGATGACGCCTTTTTCATTGATTTCCTCGACGCCTCTGGGTGCGGTATCGATGAGGTTGACATGAGGCAGGTTAAAAGTGGGCAGAAATTCGTCATGGAAAGTAGGGCGTTTGCAGCCGTAAGGGTAGTAAGGCTTGAGAGCGGCGGCAGTAGCGGGATCTTCGACGATCTCATCCACCCTCGCCCGGACCTGCTCCATGATACGGAAGTTGGAATTTAACTGTTTGTTGACCATCTCTTCCGGTGTTAGCTGACGGGTGTGCTGCTTCCGCTGTTTGAAGTCGTCGACCTTCCCCGCCAGGTAGTCGTCATTGGCCTGGATGGCGGTCCGCCCGGCGGAAATTCTGGAGAATCGTTTACGCCTGGCTCTTGCCCAGCCCGGGGTACGTGCCCATTCCTCGCGTTCCGCCTCCGTCGTCTGCCGCTGATCACGGACATCAATAGAAGAGGGGGTTCGTTGAAATACATCGAGAGACTTGACCACCTTGGCAATCTCAGGAATCACCTGAACAGCCGTTGCGCCGGTGCCGATAATGCCGACACGTTTATCTGTGAGGTCAGCGTGATAATTCCAGCGCGAGGTATGAAAAGCCTCACCCTGGAATTTTTCCATGCCCTTGATGCGTGCCAGTCTTGGCGTAGTCAAAACACCATTGGCGAGGATGACAAACCGGGCCTGCATGGCATCACCTCGATCTGTCCTGACGGTCCAACGAGAGGTGGTTTCGTCCCACTCGGTCGCTTCAACAGTCGTGTGAAACAGGCAGCGATCATAGAAGCCAAATCGTTCGGCCATGGACTGGCAGTACTCAAGAATCTCGAAGCCGGATGCGAATTTCATGCTGGGTATGTAGCCCATCTCCTCTAGGAGCGGCAGATAACTGTAGGCTTCGACATCGCAGGCGATACCCGGGTAGCGATTCCAGTACCAGGTACCCCCAACATCCCCTCCTTTTTCACAGAAACGTACATCCTTGAAACCTGCTTCGCTGAGTTTGTGCCATAACAGCAGGCCCGCGAAGCCGGCTCCGACAACCAGGATTTCGCATTCGTCATCCAGAGCCGGGCGGGGTATGGGATCATCGGAATAAACGTCCTCAAGGTACTTGCTGAACTCGCCTTCCATGGACATGTAGTCGGCGACGCCGCGGCGCTGTTCTTTAAAGTCGCGATACTTCGCTTGCTCTTCGGCGTTGAATACAGCGCCCGCTGGTGGTTCCGGAAGGGTCTTGAGCCGATCTTCCTGCAGCAATGAATAGCCTTTACCCTGGATACGCTCCGTGGCTTTTGCGGCCCGGGTATTGAACTTTTTGAGTCCTGTCTCTGAGTCTGTACTGATAGTCATGGTTCTTCTGTATCTGAATTCTGTGTGCGTGAGCTCAAGCCCTCATATTACCGGCTTTACGACATCCGATTCGCTCGCAGCCAGTTCATAAATAATACCTGATCATTGGAACGAATTGCCGTTTTTGCCAGCTGCCAGCCACCTCAGCGAATCTGCGAATATCGAGCCACCGTGATTAAGGCTGTGTCCCCCATGCCCGAATTCAAAGCGATAGTCATAGCCGGCGTAGTCGAGGGCACCAGCCATGGTTTTGTTAGCCAGGGCCCAGTTGCCGAAAGGAGTATCGGCGTCGTTCTCGTTGCTGGTCAGGAACACGCGTATTGGCTTTCTCGGTTGACTGCGGATCATTGCCGGATAGTTATGACCGCCCCAGATGTTGGTAAATGAGCCGCAATGGCTGAGGACCCGGGTACACCAGTCCGGGTGTTGCCAGGCTGCGGTAAAGGCGGCTATACCACCGCTGCTGATACCGCAGACGGTCCTGTTCTCGGGGTTCTCGCTGATTTGCAGTCCGGTCTCTGACTCAACGAAAGGCAGGACTTCCTGGAACAGGAAGTTCCCGTAGTCGGGTGTCAGCCTGTCATACTCGAGACTTCGCTGGGCCTCGATGTCGCCATAGGAGTCTATGGGCTTCACCGTCACGGTTTGATCGGGAACGCCAGGATTAATGAAGACGGCGATGGTAGGCCTGATGTTCTTGTTGCTTATCAAATAATCGAGGACGTGAGTTGCTCGTACCGGTCCTTTCCTTGAGAGGTAGAAGGAACCATCATTAAAGAAGATGACGGAGGCATCCTTGGCGGCCTGTTTCGGGACATAAATTTGCAGCAGGCGGCGTGTGCCTGCGTAGATGTCGGTTGCCGACCAGTCTTCATAACGCAGCAGATTGCCTCGCTCTGATTCAGCCACGCCTTCTGCCTCGGGGCAGGGTAGATAGTCGGCATCCCACGCGGGATCGTTGGCGACACCATTCCGTCGACCGTTGATCTCGGCTGGTATGGTTGCCTCCAGGCCCAACGAGATGAAGGTGTTTCTATCGAGCGGCATAGGGGTTCCTCTTTATTGAACGAAACATTGAATGAAGCATTGAACGAAGCCGGTCTGGTTTACGTGGCGGTTGAACACCATGATAATGGAAAGATGCAGCCAACGGGGATCAGTCCGGAATCGACCTCTGACAGCGGGGAAGCCTATACGCTGCTCCGCCGTGACGGGGCTGTCCGTTTTTCTGCCGTAGGAGCCGGGTCGGTGGATGCGGAGGAACTGGCGCATAAGGTTTTTGGTAACCGTGTTCTGGCGATCCCGGATGCGGCAAGGGTGTTTGTTGGGGGTGAGATGGACCGCTATGAACAACCCGACCACCAGCAACCTTTGAAGCCGCATACTGACGGTTTTGCCTATGGTGATTGTTATCCTGATTATGTGCTGCTGAGTTGCGTCCAGGACTCGGCCAGAGGGGGTGAAAGCTTTCTTGTTGACGGTTATGGCGTGCTCGACAATATTGCTGCGACAGACCCTGGCCTGGCCAGTGACCTGCAGACCGTCCGAGTCGATCAGACGGAAGAAGATATGCAGTTGTCTCACTCACCTATCATCCAGTTCAATGATGCCGGTCGGCGACTGTTGCGCCGCAACTTCAGTCAGAAGCCACTACCTGGCAGCCTGCGACCTGATCAGGATCAGGCCATGATTGACGCCTGGGTACAGGCGGTGGATGCGGCTGGCGACGAGGCACCCAGGTTCAAGCTGAGGCCGGGCGAGGCCCTTATCATAGACAACTATCGTGTGCTGCATGCACGCGCTGGTTATAGGGACCTGAACAGAATGATGTGGCGAGTCTGGATCTGGACTCAGGAAGCTCTGGGTGTGCCAGACCTGCCTTTACACTCTGATTCCCGTTTCGCGGCTCGAGATTAATGTCGATGAAACCGCTGGTCATCGGAAATCGAGCAGCGGGTGATTGAAACCCTCATGGCCAGGACCACGGCAGAATGGGACGATATCTTCTGTCGTGAGCAGACGGTTGCCGGAGGGGTTCGCGATCTGCTTGAGGTGATAGCCACCGGGCAGCCGGAAGCAAGAGGATTGTTCAGCTCAGTGTCGAGCAATGTGGGTAAATTCCAGGAAACCATTGCCGATGGCTGCTTCTGCAGCGGCACCGGGGCCGTAAAAGAATTTTTTGCTGATTGATACCTGGCCGGCTGACGCGTGTTCAGTCGCTCGGCCGTTCATTGTGGGTTGCCTGTTTGATGATATCGCCACCTTTCATGACAAAAGCCACCTGTTCCAGCACTGAGATATCGACCAGGGGGTTACCTGGGATGGCGATAACGTCGGCAAAGCTACCTTCGGTGAGCCTGCCAACTTGATGGGTCATATTGAGTAGATCGGCACCTGTACTGGTCGCTGACTTTATAGCCGCCATGGGTGGCAGGCCCGCCTTGATCAGCGCGGCGACCTCGCGTGCGCTCTCCGTTGGATCATGATGATAGCCGCCAAGGTCAACGCCGGCTGCAATCCGCACACCACGCCGATGCGCTTCGCCCACTCTCGCCAGCAGGTCAGCCTGCTCCTGTTGCTTGAAAGCGATATTAAGTGCCTTCTCACGATAGTTGCTATCCTCTTCACCCAGCACGTCACCCACATAGAGCGTGGGAACAAGGAAAGTCCCTCGTTCAGCCATCAGGTCCATCGTCTCGGTATCGATGTAAGTGCCATGCTCAATAGACCGTACACCCGCTTCCACCGCCATGCGGATGCCCTCGGTCGCGTGCGCATGCGCCGCGACGGGGACACCGAACCTGGCTGCTTCGCTGACCGCTGCCTCGAGTTCTTCCGGGCTGAAGTGTACGTTCCTGGGATTGTCACCTGCTGACATGAACGCGCCGGTTACCAGCAACTTTATCCAGTCGGAACCAAACTTAATTTCCTGGCGGATGGCTTTCCTGATTTCTTCGGCGCCGTCGACAATCAGGCCATCGGGAATGATCTGCTGTTCCGGGGAGAAAAAGCGGATGTCGCCACCGCCCGCCGTCGTTGACAGGTAGTGACCGGCACCCACGATTCTCGGGCCCTTGAAGACGCCTTCCTTGATGACCCGGCGAATGTCCTGGTTGGCGTAGAAGACGTCACTGTCACCCATGACGCGAATGGTCGTCCAACCGGCTGCCAGCAGTCCCTGCACGGACTTCATTCCTTTGAGCGCTTTGTAGGCGGAAGAGGTCTGAAGATGTGCGAGTTGATAGTCTTCGGCGTGAATGAGGGGATGTGAGTGGCTATCAATGAGACCGGGCATCAGGGTCATGCCGTCAAGTACGATATGCCGGTCGCCCAGGGCAACCAGCTCCCGGCCTCCGAGCCGCTCAATATGATCACCATCGACCAGGATGACAGTGTGCACCACAGGCTGATCCGCAATTCCGTCGATGATGCGGTCGGCCTCAATCGTTAGTCGATCGGCTCTGGCAATGCTGGGAAAACTCAGTATTGTCAGGATAATAAGTTTGCCAAGCATTCTGTTAGCCAGCACCATGATCCGGCCACCATAGCAAAATGCCGGGTCAGTAACAGCAGTAAAGGGCCATTTCATGCAACGAAACACAAGAGTGATACTCAGGAAAAGACCAGATGGGACAGCGACCGCGGACTGTTTCGATATCGAGGAAGTGGAATTGCCGCCTGTTGCGGCTGGAGAGGTGCGCGTCGCCGTCGAATTTATTTCGGTAGACGCAGGTACCAGAACGATGTTGCGCGGCGAAGGTTTTCATCACCAGGTGGGCATAGGTGCAACCGTTCTCGCAGGGGGTGTTGGCAGGATTATTGAGTCCCGGTGCGATGGCTGGGAAGTCGGTCAAGCGGTTCGTGGCGGGCTTGGCGTTCAGCGGTTCGCGACGATGGCAGCTAGCCAGCTTGAGAAACTTGACGACACGGATCTGCCGCTGAGTAGTTATCTGGGTGTCCTGGGTGGATCG
>CAXPUI010000630.1:0-4413 GCA_964220205.1 Candidatus Allofontibacter communis
CCGCGGACTGTTTCGATATCGAGGAAGTGGAATTGCCGCCTGTTGCGGCTGGAGAGGTGCGCGTCGCCGTTGAATTTATTTCGGTAGACGCAGGTACCAGAACGATGTTGCGTGGCGAAGGGTTTCATCATCAGGTGGGCTTAGGTGCAACCGTTCTCGCTGGGGGTGTTGGCAGGGTTATTGAGTCCCGGTGCGATGGCTGGGAAGTCGGTCAAGCGGTTCGTGGCGGGCTGGGCGTTCAGCGGTTCGCGACGATGGCAGCTAGCCAGCTTGAGAAACTTGACGACACGGATCTGCCGCTGAGTAGTTATCTGGGTGTCCTGGGTGGATCGACAGGGATTACCGCGTGGATAGGCGTCAGGTGCGTGGCCAGACCCGCTGCTGGTGATGTTTTCGTGGTATCGGCGGCAGCGGGAGGGGTCGGTTCCCTGGCAGGCCAGATAGCGAAGCGTGATGGTGCGACGGTGATAGGCATCGCAGGTGGTGAACGCAAGCAGAAGTTTCTGACTGAGGAACTCGGCTTCGATGCTGCGATTGATTACAAGGCTGAAGACATTGGACAACGCCTTCAGGAACTGGCTCCCCAGGGCGTCAATATCTTCTTTGACAATGTCGGTGGTCGAGTACTTGATGCTGTTCTGGACAGGATAGCCATGCAGGCGCGAGTCGTTATCTGCGGTGCAGTCTCGCAGTACGATGATATGGACAATGTGGTAGGGCCTTCCATGTATCTGCGACTGGCAGAACGCCGTTCATTGATGGAAGGGTTTGCGTATTTCCATTATCCGGAAGAAATTCCGCGTGCGACCGGCGAATTGAAGAGCTGGCTGGCAGAGGGTTCGATAGTCATGCCGGAGGAGATTCTCCAGGGTATCGAACGATATCCCGATGCGCTGGCCATCATGTTCAGCGGTGGTAATCTCGGCAAACTGATGGTTGCTGTCTAGGTGTTCGTCGTCAGGCTGCGACAGAGTTCAGTGGCTGGCCGGGTAGTTTCTGGACTTCTGGCATCACTTCGCTGGCGAAGAGCCTCATGCTCGATTCAGCCAGTTCATAGGGCATACCCGCGTAACTGAACACACCGTTAAATGCCCCAGCGTTGACTCGACCAGTGAAATTCTTGATTTTGTCGTAGCACATCTCCGGTGTACCCCAGACCTGAATACTCATGAAGAATTCTTCCATAGCGTCGACATTCTTCTGCACATTTTCCTGAACGGCAACGTACGCCTCGTAACCCTTGGTCTGCTTCATGTGGTTGCCGGTCAATTCGTAGTGATCAACGACCGTCTGGTAATAACCTCCAATGTACTGGCGGGCAACTTCTTCGGCACGTCCTGCATCTTCATCGCAGTAAGTCCAGCCAGCCAGAATGGTCTCTGGGGCTTCAGTGTTATTCACTGACTGATAGGTTTCGCGATAGGCGGCAAGTTCCTGTTCCACACTGTCCCAGGGCTTCTGCGGCACAATAAGGATGCCGACACCCAGTTTGGCCATGATCTGGGAAGATTCAGGGGATACGGCCGCGGCGTAAGTGCGACCTCTGAAGCTCTTGAATGGTCTGGGGCGGATATCGCGCCTGGGCTGTTTGATATAGTCGCCATCGAATTCACAGTAGCCACTCTCAAGTCCCTCCAGGATCATCTGCGCAGATTCGGTGAAATACTCACGGGAGGTATTCATGTCCTTGTTGAATCCTTCAAATTCAATTCTGCCGAGACCTCGGCCTATCCCCAGGATCATCCGTCCGTCTGACATGTTATCCAGCATGGAGATTTCTTCTGCCACCCGCATCGGGTCATGCCAGGGCAGGACAATGACCATTGAGCCGAGCTTGATGTCGGAGTTTCGACCCGCCCAATAGGACAGGAACTGGGTGACATCTGGGCACATGGTGTAGTCCGTAAAGTGATGCTCGACTGACCAGATGGACTTGAAGCCCAGGTCTATGGCGAGATCGCCCAGGCGAAGCTCGTTGCGATAGATATCGCTGTCGGAGAGTGTCGGGTCTGTGCCCTGAAAGATTAACGCTGCGCCGATATCCATAAACCCTCCCTTCAGGTATTCAGGTTGAACGAAACTTCAGTCCTATGGCCTTGCAAGTATCAGTTCCGGGACACGTGAAAAGTGCCGTCTTCATCGATATTTTCCAGCATATACTTAATTTCACTGATAATGTCTGCCGCAGGGCGGCCAGCTGCCTGGTAACGTTCAATGAGTTTCCAGATGAGTGCCTGCCCGTAGGCATTGAGATCGATATTGTTACCAGCGGCTTCCTGGATGCATTTGTTCAGGTGTTCCTCTGCCAGTGAATAAGCGTCAGCCATCGTGCGGATCTTTCTTCTTGTCTGAAGGAAAAAGTATAAAGGATTCTGATCGGCTTCGTCATTGACGCTGATCAGGACCATGGGCATTAAGTTGAGCAGCCAGATGCTGATTAATGTCCGTGGTTACACTATATTGGTTCTTCACTCTCGTTTGTGAGTTTTTCTTTGCGTGAAATAAACAATGCTACTGATGTCTATGATGTCATGATTATTGGTGCCGGCCTGTCTGGCATGTATCAGTTGATCAAGTTGCGGGAGCTCGGTCTCAGGACTCGCGTACTGGAAATGGGGAGTGACGTTGGCGGCACCTGGTACTGGAATCGTTATCCCGGGGCCCGCTTTGACTCGGAGAGTTACAGTTATGGCATGTCGTTTTCCAAAGAACTTCTCGACGAATGGGATTGGACAGAGCACTTCTCTGCCCAACCGGAAACCCTGCGCTATTGCCAGCGAATCGCAGAGAAGTTCGACCTGAAACGCGACATTGATTTCAACACGCGGGTCACGGGGGCCAGGTATGATGAAGCCAGTAAAGTCTGGCAGGTGATGACGGCTGAGACGCAAGTCGCGTGCCGTTACCTCATAACGGCTGTTGGTGTGTTTTCCGAGCCAACCTTGCCGGTTATTGAAGGTATGGATGAGTTCCAGGGGGACGCCTGGCATACAGCCCGGTGGCCGCATACTCCGGTCGATTTCTCAGACAAACGTGTTGCTGTTATTGGTACCGGGGCTACCGGGGTTCAGGTCATCCAGGAAGTAGCAAAATCCGCCGCCAGCCTGACTGTTTTCCAGAGGCGCCCTAATTACTGTCTACCCCTGGGCAATAGACCCATCAGTGATTCAGAGCAGGCTGACATAAAGAGCCGATACGATGAAATATTTGCGCGCTGTGCATCGACGACTGGAGGGTTCCTGCACGGTGCGGATTCTCGGCAGGCTCTGGAGGTGTCTGCAGAAGAGCGCGAGGCAACGTTTGAGAGACTTTACAATACACCTGGGTTTGCGCTCTGGCTGGGCAATTTCAGTGATTGCGGAACAAACCAGGAAGCCAATGACCTGGTCACGGAATTCGTGCGGAAGAAAATTGCCGAACGGATTGATGATCCAGCTATCGCCGAAAAACTGATTCCTACGGACCATGGTTTTGGCACCCGCCGCGTGCCCATGGAAAGCGGTTATTACGAAGTCTACAACCAGGACAATGTCCGCTTAATTGATCTCATGGAAACACCTTTACGCCGGGTTACCGCCAGGGGAATTGAGACAACAGCGGAAGCGTTCGAGTTCGATCTGATCATTTATGCGACAGGTTTCGATGCGATTGTTGGCTCGTTCAGGAACATGGATATCCTGGGTCGCGATGGCATCAATCTGAGAGATTACTGGGAGCATGGTCCTGTTACCTATCTGGGTGTGCAGGCACCAGGCTTTCCTAACCTTTTCACCCTGGTAGGGCCGCATAATGCATCAACCTTCTGCAACATTCCTCGTTGTATCGAGCAGAATGTTGAATGGGTCAGCGATCTGTTGGCGCATATGCAGGATAGTGAACTTGAAACAGTGGAAGCATCGCCAGAAGCTGCTGCTGCCTGGGTGGAACATTCCCAGCAGATGGTTGCCATGACCCTGATTCCAAATACGGATTCCTGGTTCATGAACGTCAATCAGAACCTTCCGAACAAGACGCGGACGTTTCTTGCTTATGCAGGAGGAGCACCGCGTTACAAACAGAAATGCGATGAGGTAGCGGCTTCAGGATACACTGGCTTTGACTTTGCATGAGGTTCGATGAGGATGGCTGACCCCAAGCGGTTCGAAAGCGAGAGTACCTCCTGGCTGATCGCCAACTGTCCCCCTTCGCAGCGTATGCCGCCCGAAAATCCTGAGGACCTGGTATACGGGGGACGTCAGTACGTGTTTCCTTCCGAGGATGCGCGGATCTGGCTTGAAAAAATGGTAGCGAAAGGCTGGACCGTTCCTGATTGGCCGGAGAGCTATGGTGGCGCGGGTCTTGATGCCACAGAACAGCGAATACTCCAGAAGGTTATGCGGCGGCTCGGTTGTCGTGCTCCATTGTCTGGCCATG
>CAXPUI010000631.1:0-4465 GCA_964220205.1 Candidatus Allofontibacter communis
TCAACTGGGTAACGTCAAAAGCCGCCGGTTACCGCGGTTGTTGACCTGTCCCCGGCTGTTTGGCCAGCTGGCGAATATGACAGGTACATTGGCATGGAAGATGTTGATTTTCCGGGGAATCCTGAGGCGATCGGCGAAGGCGGAGCGATATCCGGCAGCTACAATCCCGCCGGACTTCGAGCTGGCCTTGAAGCACTTGCCCAGGGAGGCAGTTCGGTTGATGCCGCGCTGACCGCCTCAATGGCTCAAATCACGCTCAATGCCGGTGCGGTGGTCAGCTTTTTTGGCATCATGAGCCTGGTGCACTACGATGCCGCAACCGGTGAAATTGAATATATGAATGCCGGTTGGAACACGGTTGCAGGTGAGAATGACCCGATGGGTGTTCCGGGTGAGATTGGCGGTCATGGTGATGCGCTCTATGGCACGGGTGACCCGAGCGGGCGTACTGCCCTGGTCGGGGGCTTTATGCGCGGTGTTGAGTCAGCGCATGCACGCTTCGGCAAACTGCCGTTTGAAAGCCTGTTTGCACCGTCCATTTATTTTGCTGAGCAGGGTTTCCCGGTTGGCGATTCGCTCGCCGACGCGCTCAAGCATCGCAAGGATGATCTGACTCGACTACCCGCCAGCAAAGCTGTCTTTGTCGGTCCGGATGGGGAATGGCTCGAAAAAGGGGATACTTTCTACCAGCCTGCGCTAGCTAAGACTCTTCGGTCGATTCAGGCCCAGGGTGTTGATTACCTGTATACAGGGCCCTGGGCGGCGAAGGCTATCGCCGCGATCCAGGCGGATGGCGGCAAGATGACCATGGAGGATCTTGCCAGCTACGAGGTGACGTGGGCGGAAGCCTTGTCAACGGACTATAACGGTTACACTGTTTATGTGAATGGGCTGCCGTCCTATGGCGGAGCGAATATGCTTGAAGCCCTCAACATGGGTGAATCAGCTGAACTCCTGAAGCTGGGACACTGGTCTGAAAATCCGGAGAGTCTTCGGCGGGTTGCAGAACTGACCGGTGCCTACACCATTCCGTTTATCGAAGCTTTTGCACCGCAGATGCTGAAAACAAAGCATCCGGATCTTGATTTTTCTGCGAGTTCGCGCATAACCCAGGAACATGCTGACAATCTTTGGGCGGATATCAATGACGGTAACGGCTTCGCACAGTGGGCGGACACAGGCTACAAGCATTCAAATACGGTGGTAGCGATTGACCGGTGGGGCAATATGAGCGCGATCGTGCACTCCATTAACTGTGTGGTCTGGGGTAAGACTGCCATTATTGTTGATGGTGTCTCTATTGGTGATCCCCTGGTAAACCAGAAAGCCATTGTGGCTAAAGCCGGGCCTGGCAATCGGCTGCCGGACCCGACGGAAGCAGGTATCGTGATGAAAGATGGTGAGCCGGTACTCGCGTTCTCATCCATGGCGATGGGCCTGCACCAGGAGACCTTCCAGTCCATGACCAATGTGCTTGGATTTGGCATGTCGCCAAAAGAAGCGCTGGATGCGCCTTCGATTTTTATGCCGCAAATCGATGTGGTTGGAGGTGATCCATCAGCGGTGACGCAGATTATTCGTGTCATGGATGGTGAGTTCCCGGATGAAGTGCTTGAAGCTACTGGATTACCCGTCAAAAAGATCCCGGCGGAAGAACGCCGCTTTGCCCAAGGGCTGTGGGTCGGTATTGCCCGTGATCCTGAGTCCGGTGAATTGAATGCGGCCTCGCACCCCTATACTAACGGCCAGGCGTTCGCGTTGCCCTGATGCTTCCATTGAACGTCGCCGAATTCGTTGAAAAAGCCCTCATCTGGGATAACCATGGCTGCATGCCGCTCAGGCCGGAAGAAAATACATTGAAGTTTCTGCCGCTGCTGCAACGCTACAGAGAAGGTAGTGTCGACGTGGCAAGCCTTAATGTGACCTTTGATATTCCCGGTGTCGATCCGCTGTTTGGATTCCGGATTTTGTCACTGTATCGACGATTCATTCTCGATAACCCGGAAGACTATCTGCTCATCAATACAGTTGACGATATCGATCGAGCTCGCGCGGAAAACAAGTTGGGCGTATTTTTTGACATCGAGGGTGGCGTGGCCATTGAACCTGACGCGCGATTGATCCAGGCATACTACGATCTCGGCGTTCGTTGGATGCTGATCGCCTACAATATTCCTAACAAGTTAGGTGGGGGGTGCCAGATGCCAGATGAGGGGCTGACAGAATTTGGCAGAGAAGTCATTGATCAGATGGCTGAAACCGGCATGGTGCTCTGTTGTACCCACACGGGCGAACGCACGGCCCTTGAAGCTATCGAATACAGTGCCAACCCCGTGATCCTGTCCCATTCGAATCCACTTGGCGTGCACAGCCATGAAAGAAATGTGTCCGATGACCTGCTGAAAGCAATCGGTGCCAGCGGCGGGGTGGTCAACATCAACGGCATTGGTCTCTTCCTAGGCGATAACAATGACGTATCCACCGAGACCTATGTTCAACATGTTAATTATGTGGCAGAACTGATCGGTCCAGAGCATGTGGGTATTGGCCTCGACTATGTCTTCGATACCTCCGAACTGGATGATTTCGTCAATGAGAATCCTGAAATGTTTCCGCCAGAAAAGGGCTATCACCAGGGGATAGCCATGGTTGAGCCCGAGCGTATCCCGGAAATTGCCTCGGCACTGGTGGCCAGCGGCTGGCAGGAAGCTGGTTTGCGCGGATTTCTCGGTGAAAACAACCTGCGGGTGGCCAAGCAGGTCTGGAAGTAAATCCTAACCCATTGAAATATAAGTATTTATAGTTTTTGGGCGTTCTAATTGAGGAGAATTGAGTCTCCATGCGTCACTAATGGTTAGACAAAAGGCAAATTTAGCGTGGTAAGTTTGTTGTTGCTGCGCAGGTTTCTTTTAGAAAAACAATCCTAAAGGAGGTTTACCGAATGATCCGATCTATCTTGAGAAGAAGTTTTGTGGGGGTGCTGGCTATTTTTGTTGCCTCGTCAGCGGTGGCAGAAGAGGTCATGGAGGAGATCATTGTCACCGCACAGAAACGGGAACAGTCTGTAATGGATGTTCCGATGGCGATTACCGCTGTGACTGCAGAAGAACTGGAAAATATGGGGGCAACCAGTATCCAGGAAATACAGTCAACGATTCCCGGTTTTAAAGTGAGCAAGCTTGGGGGTGGTGAGGGCTTCCAGCTTCGGGGTATCAGCCCGCCGGGCAGCCTCTTACCCACTGTCGGACGTTATGTTGACGCAATGTCAATCAATACAGATGTATATAACTACGGTGCTGATTTCCCACTGATTGATATCTCCCGGGTGGAGGTGCTGAAAGGTCCCCAGGGCACACTTTATGGTGAAGGCTCAATTGGGGGTACGGTTATTTACAAGACCATGAGTCCGACACTGGACGGAGAACTCGACGGGACTTTTGAGATCAGTGGACGCAGTGTCACAGATGGTAGCAGCGGCTATCGTGTCGCACTCGCCGGTGATGTAATTAGTACGGAAAACTTTGGTCTCCGCCTGATGGTATTCCATGAAGAGGGCCCTGGTTGGGTCGACTCTGCCCAACAGGGCAGCGACTATAACGAGAACTCCAAAACCGTTTTCCGTGCCAAAGCACTATGGGATGTCACAGAGAATTTTTCGGCCTCGTTCATGTACCAGCGTTATGAAAATGAGCAGGATGGACTTGAGTATAGTGGCATAGACGGTGCGCCAAGTGGGTTCATTCTTTCCGAAAAGATTGAAGATGAGTACGACATGTTCAATCTGGTGCTTAACTTGGATCTCGGCGGTGTGACCATTACCAGTTCAACGGGCCTGGTTGACCGGTTTGCGATTACGCCCTTCGATTTGCCGGGGCTCAAGCCGGTCGTTGAAACGTTCTTTCCCGGCACTACAGACCTTGCACCGCTTTTTGGCAACCCCCAGACAGTGGCAACCCCAATTGAGGCAATTCCCTACAACCTTTATAACGATATAGAAACTTTCTCGCAGGAGATTCGTGCTAATGGAAGCGTTGGTGAGAGGTTTTACTGGACGATTGGTGCCTACTACAGGGACACGGATTTTTTTGCGCCAGTCGCCTCGGAATGGTGGCCTGATCCAGATGCTTTTCCTCTCCAGGCTTTAACGGGAAATTTAGGTGCAGCAACAGAGAGTAAAGCGATATTTGCTGAAGGAACTTACGTCTTTAGTGATAAATGGGAACTGACGGCAGGTATTCGCAGCTACGAGGATGACCGGGAAACCGACTATGTAACAACATTATTTGGCAGCCCATCCGTTCTGCAGATGGAAATTGACAACGATTCTACAGCTTCTCGACTCGTGCTGCAGTACAACTTCAATGACAACGCCATGGCCTATCTGAGTGGCGCTGAAGGATTCCGTTCCGGTGGTACTCAGTTTGTATCGACCGCCGTGCTCGGTATTCCAGAGGTCTTTGACCCG
>CAXPUI010000632.1:0-2099 GCA_964220205.1 Candidatus Allofontibacter communis
CTGACAATACGCCAGCGCCAGGGAGCAACATGCGCTCAATCGCAGTGCTGCTTATTGTAACTCTCGCCTTCCCTTTGGCACTGTCTGCAGCAGAGCGCCCCCCCAAACACCCTTTTTTCGCTGATTCGGTCTATCCAATTGGGCATGGGGATGCGGCACAACAGGATGCTCTGCCAGTACCCGGTCCAATCAATCCCGGTCCTGTCATTGCTCCTCAGCTGATCGACTATGCAGCCTCAGGACCAGCTCAGTTCGGTGCCTACACCTCGGGACCCTATCCCGATGGACGCCGCGTTTTATGGGCCAATGGGCTGGATAGGGTCGTCAAAATCGATTACGACACCTTTGAGATTCTCGCCACGCACTGGTTCGACGATGTCCCTCGATGGACGACGGCGGACGCGGACTCCGCTATACAGACCTTCGATTCATCTAACGAGGGTGCCGGTGCTATCTGGCATGCATTCCAGGAAGCAGCAAAACTTCGCGAGATTGCCGGGGTCTACACCCTTCTCGATCTCGATAACACCTACTATATCGCCAACAAAAATGGTTCCATTACTGCTTACGCTGACCTGAATACGGGTCATCCGGCTTCGCCAATAGTCGAGAAGCGTTCGTTCTCCCTCCCAGCCGAGGTGACCGGTTACACCGTCGGTATGAATATGACTTACGATGGCTGGTTGATCGTACCGACAGAGCACGGATTTCTTGTGGCCGTTTCCAGGGACTTCGAAGTAGCCTATACCACAAGACTGCAACACAGCGACGATGCCGAAAACAAGGCAACACGGCCGACAGGTTATGGTTGGGTGCGAAACAGTATCGCTATCGATGTTGATGGCGGCATCTACGTTGCCTCCCAGGATCACCTGCACAAAGTGATCTGGACAGGTGCCGGGTTCAGTCATCATCCCGCTGACGGTGCCTGGTCAACGCCTTACCTGAACAGCTGGGGACACGGGACTGGTGCGACGCCCAGCCTGATGGGGTTCGGTGAAGAAGACCAGTTCGTGGTTATCACCGACGGGGAACCCCTGATGAACGTCGTACTCTTCTGGAGAAATGAGATACCCGATAACTGGGCCGGTATTCCAGGCCTGCCCCGACGAATCGCAGGTCTACAACCTGCAGACATGGGTCATCCGGATCTGTTGCAGATTCAATCTGAACAAGCTGTGGTCGTTGCCGGTTATGGTGCGATGGTGGTTAACAATGAACCAAGAAACATTCCCTGGTGGTTACCGGAACAGGCACAGCGCCTCTTGATCAGTTATCTTGGCAGTGCCCCGCTCTACCAGCCCTACGGTATTCAGAAATTCGTGTGGAACCCCGGGAACCGGCGCTTGGAACAAGCCTGGGTTAACACCGCAGTGAGTTCACCGAGCTGCGTGCCAGTCGTCAGCCACATAAGCGATCGTGTCTATCTGATTGGAGCCAGGAACAACCGGTGGACCCTCGAGGCCATTGATTGGCAGACCGGGGAAAGTGCCTATCACAGCATCATCGGCGGCCAACGCTACAACCCGATCTACTCTGGGACCCTCCTCGACGAGGCCGGACGCATTCACTATGGAGGCCCCTGGGGCCGGATCAGACTGAATATCGCTTCGGAATCCCAACCACCTTGAAACTGGTTATGCGTTCAGCTGCGTTTCCGACCTGGTGGCGCCATAACCCATAGCGGCTTGGACGCCGACACCTTTGCCCAGGTCGCGCCATTTTCTTCAGCCTCGAAGAGCCTCATGACTTCATCAGCAACATGCTCAGCTGACATGAAAACAGCCCCTTCAACCCGTTGTGCCTCAGGGATGATACCCGTATCAATGCCCGCGGGGCACAGGGCATTGATGCGCAACCCTCGTTCTTCCATTTCCGCCGCCAAACTGCGAACCAGACCGGTCACCGCATGTTTGGTCATTGAGTAAAGCGGATCAATGTCATAGGGAACGATCCCTGCCAGGGAACCCGTCACAACAATACTGCCGCCGCTACGTAGCCGCGGCAGCAGGTAGTGCAATCCGAAAACAACCCCATCAATATTGACCCCTGTAAGGCGGCGATAACGTTCACTGTCGAACGCCTCGAAACGATACTCT
>CAXPUI010000633.1:0-2879 GCA_964220205.1 Candidatus Allofontibacter communis
TCGATCGAACCCAGGCAGAGACAAATCAGGCAATCGACTTCATTCGCCGCCAGGACGGGAACAACCCCTGGTGCCTGTTCGTTTCCTGGATACCACCACACCCGCCTTTGGACGCACCCGACGTTTATGTCGAGCCGTACCTGAACCGGGACCTGAAGAAACACCCAACAACTTCAAAGCTGGTCAGCGAAGACAGGATCAAAAACCTGAACAGTGACTATGCCCACTACTACGGCCTGGTATCCGGTCTGGATTTCGAGTTCGGACGGATGATGCAGGCACTCACCGAGAGCGGCCAGGCCGAGGAAACAATCGTCATCTTCTCATCGGACCACGGCGAAATGCTGGGCAGCCACGGTCTGTACTCCAAGCGCTGGCCCCATCGGGAATCGACGCAAATACCATTTGTCATTCGCTGGCCGGGAAAGATCGAGCCAGGTTCAAGTCTTGGTATGCCCTTTGGTGCACCGGATGTCTTCCCGACACTCTGCGGACTGGCCGGACTCGACGTGCCCCGGGGTCTGGATGGTCGGGATTGTTCCGCGACATTACTCGGGGGGAAACCCGTCCAGGAGCTCGCCTATCTCGCGATGCATCATGCGCACGTGCCCTGGCCTGGCTGGCGCGGCATTCGCACCGAACGCTACAACTATGCCCGGACCGAAGACGCACCCTGGATTCTTTTCGACCTCGAGAACGATCCGTTCGAGGAACACAACCTCGTTAGCGAGGACCCCGGGCTGCTCTCGGAACTGGACACCCTGTTGCAGGAAACCATGGCAGGCAATGGTGATACCTGGCGAGGTATTCCCCAGGAGCGGGGAGACTGGGAGATATGGATGGGACCCAGGCAGCGTCAGAACGCCGGTGCAGACTACCCGGGCAGCGATCGCTTCAGCTGACCCCTGCCCTGTCCGCCTCTTGCATGCGAAGCAGTGCGGCCAGGAAAAAATCCTCTTCACCCGCACCACCGGCCTTTGTTACCAGTGATATGCCACCGTCTGCATGGCAGTATCCGCCCCCCAGCTCATCGAAGGACGAAACGCGGAGCTGGTCAATGCCCAGCCGGTCGATAACCGTACCTGAGGTCTCGCCACCGGCGACAACAAACTTCCGAACACCGAGTTCATAAAGGCGCGTCGTCACTCGGCCCAGAATATCTTCAGCCAGCCCTGCCGCACCCTCGCGACCGAGTACCTTCTGCGCTCGCTCAACACCATCATGATCTGTTGTCGTTGCAATACCCACTGGCCCCTTATCCAATCTTGCGGCGGCCCATTCGATAATACGATCAACGATATCGGGATCATCGGCTGCCTGAACCAGGTCCACCCTGAACAGCTCATGGTCCGCTTCAAACAGCTTCAGCTGGCGATTGGTCTTCGGGCTGCAGCTGCCTGCCAGAACCGCTTCGCTGCCTGGCGCCGGAGGCAGCAGGGTTTTCGGTTCAGACCGGGCTGCCTCCCCCTGCCAGTTGCGCGCCAGGAATATCGGCAGCCAATCTGCACCCGTCGACAGGGGAGAATCTGCTACCAGGCCAGCAGCCAGTTCGACGTCGCCTTCCTCAATCGCATCCACAATGAAGAAGGCAGCCCCCTCAGCCACCGCTTCGGCGAGGTGTGCCTGGGCAGCGGCTATGCCCGAACGCAGGACGCGACGGGGCAACAACCTCGTCTTTACCCGGCTCTGCGCCTGCAGTACCTCGACAAGGTTGGCGTTCTTCATCGGTGTCGCGGGATCCCTGCTGACGGCGGTTTCGTGTATCAGCTTGTCATTAACAAAGAGTCGCCCCAGTTAAACTGTTGCACCACGCCAGGTTGGACAGAACAGGACCCTGTCGGAGCCGGTCAGCGCCATGAGGGCTTCCGAAACAGGCCCGATGTTACCCTCGTCGGTGGACATGAAGAGAGCGCTGTACTTGTAATAAATTCTCTTTACGCCCTTATCAAGCAGCGCCTCACCACAAAGGCGGGCATCTGCAACGGCCTCAGGAGCTGCCTGCAAGCGAATCTTGCGCCCGATCACAACGGCCTGGGCTTCACTATCGAGCCGTGCGAGCGCATCAGCAGATGTCACCAGAGGGCAGCTGACGCCTTCTCGCTCAAGGAGACTGGCCACCATCATGCCACCGGTCAGATCATCGGCTATGACTCCAAGTTCAAGCAACTCAGCGCCTAGTTAAATGCAAAGATGGAGTTTTCGGGGTGTGTATAGGAATCAGGGATAACCGTGCCATTTCTCATCAACCTCATGGCCAGCGAAATTCGCCCGCCGTTATCGGAATTGTCCGAGTAGTCTATTCCCTCACTGTTGGAAGTCGACGGTTTACCAAAATAGTTTGGACTCCAGTTCTTTTCATCGTGGGCGAACGCCAGGCTCCTGTGCATCAGCGACGAATAGAATACGGCAAACTGGCCTTTCTTCATTGTCAGCGGTTGAACCCGATCATGAACCTCTGCCGGTAGTTCCATCATAAAACGCTGGCTCCGATCGAAGCCGTCTATGGGCAGGTGCGACCCCTGCACGTACTCGATCCGCCCCTGGTTCATACCAAAATCCGTCAGTGCAAACAGAACCGTGAAATGATTCCCGTTGTCATGCAGATCAACCGGCCTGTCACCGTCTTCGAAGGCTCGATCATGGTGCCATTTGTTTTCGCCCACGCCCCTGTACTTGAGCTGAAATACACTGCCACAAATCACTAGGTCACTGCCAAAACACTCGGTGGCTACAGCCCTGACATTTTCGTCGAGAAAAAGATTCTTCATGGCACAGAATTCCGGGTGCCTGTCTATCAGAGCCCGGTGGTAGAGCTGCTCTCCAGCCGCTTTGAGTTCAATGTTTCGCTGTCGCTGGTTCGACTTAAATTCAATTGCCAG
>CAXPUI010000634.1:0-3176 GCA_964220205.1 Candidatus Allofontibacter communis
GAATGCACTCACCGAAGGTGATTCATATTTCAACTCCGGCGACCTGATGAAAGTCGTCGAAGTAGGCTTTGCCTGGGGACAAAAGCACTACCAATTCGTCGATCGAGTCGGCGACACCTTCCGCTGGAAGAGTGAAAACGTATCCACGAACGAGGTCGGCGAACTGATCAACCAGCATGAGGACATCATTTTCACCAATGTATACGGCGTTGAAATTCCCGGTGCAGACGGCCGAGCGGGCATGGCTGCCATCGTCCTGCGGGAAGGCCTGCAACTACAGGATATGGATATAGAGAGCATCTCATCGCACATCCAGCAGAATCTGCCGGGGTACGCCAGGCCGGTTTTTCTTCGCCTGTTAACAGAACTCCCCACGACATCCACGCACAAGTTGCAGAAGAACGATCTCAGGGATCAGGCATTCCACCTCGACCAGGTGGCTGAGAACCTGCTCGTTTTAAGGCCAGGCGATGAGGTCTATACACGCCTGGATAGCGACTATTATGATCAGATCATGCAAAGGAGCGTTTCCTTTTGATAGAACTTTACACGTCGGCCACACCCAATGGGCACAAGGCATCAGTAACACTGGAAGAACTGGGACTGGATTACGAAGTCTACCCGGTAAACCTGGGCAAAGCGGAACAAAAAACCGACGACTTTCTGGCCATGAACCCGAATGGTCGGATACCCGTCATTCGAGATCGCGACAATGATCACGTGGTATTTGAATCCGGTGCCATCATGATTTACCTGGCAGAAAAAACCGGCAAGCTATTGCCGTCACAGGAACCACAACGATCAAGAGTGATCCAATGGCTCATGTTTCAGATGGGCGGGATCGGCCCTATGATGGGCCAGGCCAATGTCTTTTACCGTTACTTTCCGGAAAAACTGCAACCTGCCATTGACCGCTACCAGAACGAGACGCGACGTCTCTTCGAAGTTCTCGACGTGGCCCTCGAGGACAGCGAGTGGTTGGCCGATGAATTTTCAATCGCAGACATCGCCAACTGGTGCTGGGTTCGAACCTACCGCTGGTCAGGTGTATCCCGAGACGGGTTGCACAACCTCGACCGCTGGCTTAACCAGATTAAAGAGCGGCCAGCTTGCCGCCGTGGCGTAGACGTACCCGAACCAAGACCAGTCGAGGAACTCAAGGGCGATGACGAGAAAAAGTTCGTCGATCGCGCCCAATCCATGCTCCAAACCTGACGTCCCAGGGCACTAGCCAAAAATAGCGAACAGTTCCTCAAACGCGACCATCTGGCCACCGTTTGCCGAGGACGGAACCAGGATCGGTGTCTTCACCCCTGCATCAAACCAGGCTTCGACACCTTCCCTTACCTGGGCCGCCGTCCCGAAAAGTGTCGTATCAGCGAGCCAGGCATCAGTCAGGAAATGCGGTACTCGTTCCATATCACCATCGGCAAGGCATTGCTCCACACCTTCCATCTCCTCAACGTAGCCTGCCTCTTTCCAGTAGTTTCGATAGTTAGGCAGGAACGCGTAAGACGTCAGTGTCTTACGATTAACCGCTTTGGCTGCTTCAATATCATCAGAAATGCAGGTCGGTATCATGTCTCCGATGAAGAAGTCAGCATCGGATCTGGTTGTCTCTGTGAGCACAGACAGCGATTCAGCCATGTGCGATCTTGCACCGTTAGCAAACACCATACCCTGACCAATTTCCTCCGAGAGCGCGATCATCTTTTTGCGCAGCGTCGCCAGGACAATCGGCGGTAATTCACCCACTCGGGGAGCATTCCGGAGTTCCTCAACGAACTGACGGGTATCCGCCAACGGTTTACCGCTCGCCAGCCCACGACTCTCCAGCATGGGCCCATGACTGACACCTATACCAAAACGAAAACGCCCGTCCGAAACCTCGTGGATAAACGATGCCGTGCTGGCAAAATCGACCACCTGGCGAAAATAGAGCGGCATAATACTGGTACCGAACGTGATTTCGTTGGTTGCAAATGCCAAGGCTTCACAGAGCGCCATTGAATCACCCAGACTGGGACCATAGATACCGGAGAAGCCTCTCCTCTCTATTTCCGTCGCCAATTCAATGGTAGCTTTGCGACGACCTGGTATCGCGGCAAGACTCAATGCGGGCATTCTGCTGTTCATTGCTGTTTCCTCAATAAATTCAAAAGCTGGATCGGATTAGGGTTACCGATTGAACGGTAGACCTTATACGAATCCTCCGGGGCTGTCTTCAGGACTTAAAGAGGCTGACAGCCTCAGAAGCAAGCCTCAACACCCGCCCTGGAACCCATTCAACAATCTATTCAACCATCTGTTCAACTGGGTAGAATGTCTCGATGTTTGAACCGCTCGGCAACCGATCCTTCCTGTTGAATCCAGCCGACACCCTGGAGCGGATGCGCGTAAACCACCCCGTTTACCGTTACGAGAAATCTGCAACGCCCATCGTTAACGTTTTTGGCTATCGCGATATCAGGCGGCTACTCCGTGATGTTGACACCTTCTCGAACACACTCACGGGTGCCCAGGAGGGCAAAGGTGCCACCGACCCATACAACCTGCTGGGAATGGATCCACCGCACCACAAACGAATGCGCGATGTTGTCAGCGGTGTGTTCACACCAAAGATGATTGATTCACTCAAGGCCAATATTAGAGACAACGCACAGACAATCATGCGTCAGGTGCTCGAGATGGAGACGTGCGATGCGGTCGAGGACTTCGGTGCGCCTCTTGCCGTGCACCTGATCTGCCAGTTGATCGGCGTCCCCGACGAAGACAAGCCCCTGATGAGAGAGTGGACGAGGGAAGCCAGCGAACTGGGATTCGACCTCCTCTGGCATAAGGAGTCGAATCCCGACTATGAATCCAGAATTCAGCAGTCAATGACGACAATGCATGAGTACTTTGGCACCGCCATCGACCAACGGCTTTCAAAGCCCAAAAGCGATGTACTGACCCAGATAGCCACCTCCGGATTGAGCCGGGAAGAGAGCGTTTCTTTCGCCAGACTACTGCTGGTTGCGGGCAACGAAACAACAACGAATTTGATCAACCACATCATCCGGCTCCTCATTGTCTACCCGGAAGTCAATCAACAACTCAGGCAAAATCCGGAACTCGTTGACATCATGTTGGCGGAAACACTGCGATTTGCCCCTCCGATCAGGGGCACCTTCCGG
>CAXPUI010000635.1:0-3240 GCA_964220205.1 Candidatus Allofontibacter communis
AGGCGCATCGTTCTGGCATCCAGGACGAGTCTGCACTCACGCAGCAGTTCTTCATCACGCGTTTTCGCATGGCGGTGAATATTCCTGGACTGGATCGTTTCTCCATCAGCTTATCCATTAAAAGAACAATCGCAGTACTCGAATCACCAGGCCTCACGAACCGCTGAAGACCGTGATCTCTCGCTGCTCCAACCAGTCAGTTGTCCGTTGCCTTGCCTGCTCCGATAACCCGGCCAATCGACCTGTAATCATCAGGCGCGATTGCTCAGGATACGGACGTGACAGATAACTGACCTCTTCACCATAAATCGTCGCATGGAAAGCTTTGGCTTTCGCATGCTGCGCATCCCTGTTAGCTTTGATATAAGGCTGATAAGTCGTAACCATTTCCCGGGCGATCAATTCAGCGAAATCAGTTGGTCGGCCGAAATCGATCTCCCCGGAACCATCCCAGCTATCCCGGGCACCTTCACTGAACGCAACAACCTCGGCGTAATCAGAATAGATACGCTTGGGATCCGGGTCCATCAGGGTATGGGCACGAAGCCCACCCAGCACAATACAATCAACCGCTGTCGGCCGATCACCCAGAAGATAGCGGGTTTTGCTCAGCTGGCGTTCTGCCGCTTCAACAATACGCTGGTATTCGTCCTCAGCAGCCTGCCGCTGCACCTCGGAATCAGTACCCGTGGCACGGCAGGCCCTGGGGCCCCAATTCCTGACCCGTGCCGCTATTTCCGCATTACCGTCTGACATTTTCAGTGACGCAAACTCAGAGCTCTCCGGATAATGCCAGCGATAGTGCACCATCGTCCGGGCAACCCACTCGTCAAAATATTCCTCCAGTGCCTGAACTAGCAGACCCGATGAGCCTTCAGGAAACATCCGTCGCGCCGGATAACGTTCATCAAGCAGGTGCATGATCGGCGTGGTATCACCAATCATCCAGTTCTCCGGCGTATGCAACACGGGAACCTGGTGTGTACCGGACCTGGCTTCAATCTGCGCGGGGTCGTTGAGATTCTTACTGCGAAGCTCAAAGGGCAGGCCATAAAAAATGCAGGCGGCCTCCAGTTTCCTGGTGAATAAACTCAGTTCTCCGCCGTAGATGACGTAATGGTCTTTCAAGAATCCGCCTTCTCGATATCGAGAAACAGTTCCAGTGTTCCCAGCATGATCCCAGGCTGATGCCGGAAACTGTTACCCTCCGCGTAGGACATCTGCGCTAACCGGTCCAGCAGGCGATTCCATGCAGTAACTTGCTCAAGGCGTGAAATGCCTGCACCAGGGCAGACCCTGGGTCCTGCGGAGAAGGTGAGATGCCTGGTGACCGCTTTGCGATCCAGCCTGAGTTCGTAGGGACACTCAAATTCATCCGGATCAACATTGGCGGCACCATAGCGCAAGTGCAACACTGAACCTGCCGGCACCTCCACTCCCTGGAAGACTTCGTCCCGGCGGGTGCATCGAGTCGACAACCCCTGGGTGGGTGAGCGCATACGCATACCTTCTTCCGTGAACTGACGGATAAGACTGCGATCTGCTTTCAAGCGCTCAAAGAGTCCTGCATGCTCACAGATCAACTGAGCCTGTTCTTCAAGCGCATATTGCGTGGTTTCGAGTCCGCCAATAATCATGGCGTAAACCACACCATTGACTTCGAGGTCCGTCAACTGACGTCCCAACGGCGAATAGGTGACCTGGGTCAGAAACGAGATCATGTCATCCTGCGGATGACGCCGTTTCTCCTCAACCTGCTCCTGGACATACTCCTTAAAGCCATCCAGCAGCACGAACTGCTCCCTTATTTCCTCTTCCGTCAGCACGTTGTTATGACCTCGCCCATAGACGAAAGCCTTGACCTGCGCCTCGCCCCACTCCGCCAGGCGGGGAATGTCTTCAAGGGGAAAACCGAGCACGCTGGCCATAACACGCTGTGGCAGCGGTCGCGCGAACTCCTTGATAAAATCGATTCGATCCCGACCAATCCAGTTATCAATCAGCTCGTCCACATGGCGGGTGATCATGTCCTTGTGCCGGTCTGCACCAGGCCCAACCCAGGGGTCAGTCAGTTCCTGTTTATGAGTTCGCCATAGCTCCATGTTTGGTCTGAGGGTGACCATCGATGCTGTCATGGCATTCATATTGGGGATCGTTTCAGGGTCTTGACCGGACTCTGCGATTTCCTGGATAGCACCCGTCATCAAGGGTGGAAACCTGTCGGGGTCACGGACCACCGTGTTGATATCCTCATGCTTGGTCAGCACAAAAGCATCACTCCCAGGCTGCAGGCCTTCGCCCGCAAGCCTGAGCACAGGGGCCTCTTCATGCAATATGGGGTAGGCATCGTACCAGTGCTCCTGGGCACCCGGACCAAAAAGGTCAACATCTTCCAATGAAACCGGACAAGCCACCATGGGCCTGTTCTCTTCAGTAGTTTTGTCATTCATAACGTCTGCGCTAACCTCCAATCATCGACCAGGTCGCACCACCCAGCGCACCCAGAACCAAAACCCAGCATGGCAGAACCGAGAGCATCATTCCTGCACCACGACGCTCAGGATCTTTGACATAACTCATTGCGTAAATGGCCCGGCCGACCACAAACAGCAGACCAAGTCCTGCAGCCCAGTTAACACTGACATACTCGGCGAAAAACCAGACGCCTGGCACAAACAGAATCATCTGCTCTATGGTGTTGTAGTGCACTCGGAAGTGCCGCTCAAACACCTCATCTCCTGTGACCGCCGGCGCTTTCACCCCGGCACGCCCGCGCGCCATGCCCGCCCTTAAACCCAGAACAATTACCTCAACCACAGCCAGAAGAATCACAATGACCACGGGCTCCATACTTATTTCCTGTTTTTTGTCTTTCGCTGAGTGTAGCACCGCTTCGTTTTTCGCTAAAATCCCCCCCGTGCTAATCCGTGCCAGTCTTTTCATCCCCATCACGCTGCTGCTTGTCGCCTGCGAAAGCGCCACAGACGTTCAAGTGATTAACACTGAACCGATGCAATGGCTCCTGCCCCCGGCGCTGAACGAGGCGTCAGGTCTCGCGCTCGCCGACAACGGCTCCATCTATATCCACAACGACGAACTTGGTGAAATCTATCGATTCATTCCCCTGTCCAACTCAATTCTAAAAGTCTCGTCCATCAGCTGGCCGCCGGGTGGCGAAGACTTTGAAGGCCTTGCGGTGCACCAGGAGTCGCTGTTTCTCATCACCTCAGATAGTCAATT
>CAXPUI010000636.1:0-2651 GCA_964220205.1 Candidatus Allofontibacter communis
ATCCGGCATCATGATGTCCAGGAGTATGAGGTCAGGGGGGGCGGCTGCCACAACCTTTAGTGCACGTTCGCCGCTGATTGCCGCTTTGACCTGATAAGCCCCCCTGAGGATCGATGCCAGGATATCAATGTTTTCTGGTGAGTCGTCGACGACGAGGATGGCGACTTGTGACATGTGTTGCCCACAGTTCAATGACAGATGCGGTCCACAATGCCCAGCGGCAGGAAAAAAAACAAGTTATTCCGTGGGCAGTCCACCTGTTTGGTGAAAAGACCGGTCGATCGGTTAGGCGAGACTGTCTTTGATCGCGGCCAAAGGTATCTGGCGTGTATCTCGTTTCATCTGACCGTATGTCGCGGTTGGCAAAGCCATTAGTTGTTCGGCCGCCGCAACACACGCGGTCTCGAGTTCGTCCGCATTGACCACAGAATCGAGGAAACCCGCGTCAACAGCTTCATCGGGAGAATACATCTGTGACTGGATGACCGCAGCTGTGAGGTGACGCTTGGATAGACGGTTCTGTGCTAGCTGATGACCGAACACGGGAAGAGTCATGCCTATCGCTGTTTCATTCAGGCCAAGCTTGAAGTCACCGGCTACACCGATACGCGTATCGCATGCCAGCAGAGTAAAAGCACCAGCGGCCACCGCATGGCCGCTGCAACCAGCGATCACCGGTTGAGGAAAGCCAAACAATCGGTACAACATCTCGGCACCCCGATTGACCAGTGCAACCGCTTCAGCCTGGCCTTTCTGGATTTCCTTCAAATCAAAGCCTGCGGAGAACATGCCAGGCTTGCCCATGATAACGACTGCTTTCGCCTCCTTTTCCGCGCTGTCAAGACCGGCTGTCATGCCGTCGATAAAGTCGTGGCTGACGGCGTTCGCCTTGCCGTCATCGAAGGTCAGTATTGCGATGTCGTTGTCGATTCTCAGGTCCATTGCTGCTCACCCATATTTCATTTATGGCAAGGATAGTAAGTCGGACATGAACTCAGAAATGGTTATTGGTGCTCTGATTGGCCTAACCAAAATTGAAAAAACACCGCATGTAAGATAATGTGCGCGCCTGTCGGACAGGGTTGCTGATCGGCAACCTGGCAATAGCGCCAGGGTGATTCAAGACGCGGGTGCTGACCCCGTGCGTTTGGCCAGTCGCCTAATGAAGTAGCGAGGCGTTTCCCAGATCAGTGCAACGCTGATTAACAAAAAAGTGAGTTTCAAGCGGAGAGGTGTCCGAGCGGTCGAAGGAGCACGCCTGGAAAGTGTGTATACCTAACGGTATCGAGGGTTCGAATCCCTCCCTCTCCGCCAATCCCCTTGCCGTGTAAAGGCTGTGGAGGACACGTATAGCTCATATATACGCTTCTATTCACTCGGTGTTTCAGAAATTTATATCAACAGCGAGACGTTCTTCAACTTCTCCTGTTTTGAGACGGGGCAGTGAAAGGTGCTTGCCTGTAAATCTCTTGTTTAATCAACGTGAACGTAATCGCGAAGCCAGTCTTCTGTAATTGACATATTGACATCACTTACTGGAGTGGATTTCGACGCCTGTTGGCAAAACAGGTTAGAGGTCGAAGAGGAAGATCTCGTCTATCCTGTTATTTCTCTTGGTGATCTTGGAGCGAATAAGAGAGCGCTTGGTCTTCATCAGGATCTCGCAGATCTCGAAGAACTTGGAAATGACTAGAGAGACTGATTAGCAGCAGACTGCATCCACCGCCAATCAGTCTCGAGCTAACTCTCCTTTCTTTACGAAACTCCCCACGAAGCCCGCGGTTTTCAATTCGGCTGCCGTACGATATTCGTTGCACGCTAAACGGTCTGAGAGTCCAGTTGGATTTCTACAAAGACCAGTTGTGGAGCGGCTTCAATCAGACTGCCCTCATCAGGTATTTTGTTGTCGTCAAGCTTGATGCCGTAGACTTTGGCGTCCCGCGGAAGGGCACTAAGATAGCGTCGCACGCGATCTCGTAATTCCGTACTATCTGTCTCCCAAAGGCGCGCCTTGCCAGTGTAGGTTTTTCTTGCAATCTCCAATGCAACGGCTGCGTCGCTGCCGCGCAGGTTCATCCACCAGCGGGTGCTGTGTGCTGACAATAGCCAAACGGTATCTTGTTTCCGCACATAGCTAAGTGGTGTCACGAAGCGCCGGCCACTCTTCCGACCGGTAAAATGCAGTAATGTCAGAGAACCACTGGCAATGTTGTGTAGTGGCGAGCGTAGCAGCGCCTTAACAATCGGATTGGCAATTTTATAGGCTAGATTTTCGATACGTAGGATTATGCTCACGCTGTCTCCTGTGGTCATGGGTCGGTGGTATTGTTTCGGTATGGGTCAGTTATCATCGCTTGCATCGAGGACCCGGAGATCATAGAGCAAATTCTCAAGCAGTTGGAATCGGATGAGGCATCACAGATCAGAAACCGCTCGCCGCGCAGTAGACTTTTCGAATATTCGGGACAACTATTCTGATAGTAACCCGGGTTGGTAGGGTTGGCTCGACCCGGTCATCAAAGAATCTCCGGTATACGCTTGTACCCGTGTTTTGATGTTAAGTGAAGGCGATGCAATGTTGAGACTTCGAGGGGGTTCTGTGGCCCCGAGCAGGACCACTCAGGGACGATACTTGGCCAACTGCAGAAAAA
>CAXPUI010000637.1:0-2510 GCA_964220205.1 Candidatus Allofontibacter communis
TCAACCCATCTTTTTCAAGAAAGGCAAAGGTGCCTGGCTTACCGATGAGGATGGCAAACGCTATATAGACTATATCGGTTCCTGGGGACCGATGATCGTAGGCCATGCCCATCCCTCGGTCATCCAATCGGTTCAGGCGGCAATGGCCAACGGCTTGAGTTTCGGGGCGCCCACGGAAATAGAAACCACCCTCGCCAGAAAAATTCAGTCCATGTTACCGAGCATGGAGCTTATCCGCATGGTGAACTCAGGCACGGAAGCAACCATGTCCGCCATACGGGTTGCACGAGGATTCACCGGTCGAGACACAATCATTAAATTTGAGGGCTGCTACCATGGTCACTCCGACGCCCTGCTGGTTAAGGCAGGGTCAGGAGCCCTGACCCTGGGTGAACCAGATTCACTCGGCGTTCCAGCGAGTTTCGCGCAACAGACGCTCACGCTGGAATACAACAACATCGATCAGCTTGAACAGGTTTTCAGCGAGTGCGGCGACACTGTGTCCGCCGTGATCATAGAACCCGTAGCAGGGAACATGGGTTGTGTTCCTCCTATCGCGGGGTTTCTGGAGGCAATACGGGAGCAATGTAACCAGCACGATTCCCTGCTGATCTTTGATGAAGTCATGACTGGCTTCCGGGTCGATAGAAGCAGCGCTCAAGGCCTTTATGATGTTGAACCCGACTTGACCACTCTCGGCAAAATAATAGGTGGGGGTATGCCCGTTGGGGCCTTTGGAGGCCGCCGCGAGGTCATGGACGTCATCGCGCCTCTGGGCGGCGTCTATCAAGCCGGGACTTTATCCGGAAACCCAATAGCCATGCAGGCAGGTCTCGCTACCCTCGAGCTTATTGATCATGATGGCTTCTACACAGATCTTGCCACACACACGACTCAGTTGGTTGATGGGATCAGTGCGATTGCTGAAGAAGTCGGCATCGCTTTATCAACCAACCAGGTCGGCAGCATGTTCGGCTTATTCTTCACCGATGTTGATCAAGTGACCAGCTTCAAACAGGTCATGAATGCCGATACCGATATGTTCAACCAATTCTTCCAGGGCATGCTCGCCGAGGGCGTTAACCTGGCCCCCTCACCTTTTGAATCCGGATTCGTTTCGGCCGCTCATGGTGAGACAGAGATCGCTGCAACCCTTGAAGCAGCTGAAATCACCTTCCACAAGATGAGGAGCTAACCCGTGAAAACCTATGATGTCTACGGTATAGGCAATGCGCTGGTCGATACAGAGTATGAAGTTACCGACGATTTTTTAGACATAATCCGTCTTCCCAAAGGGATGATGACCCTGATTGAAGAAGAAGAACGGCAACGCCTGATTAAGCTTCTTGAAGAGGAACATGACCACCAGGTTATCAAGCAGGCAGGAGGGGGTTCGGCGGCAAATACTATGGTGATCATTTCCCAACTTGGCGGTTCTGCTTTCTATTCCTGCAAGGTGGCTAATGATGTTACCGGCGACTTTTTCGTCAACGACCTGTTAGCCGCGGGCATCGATACCAATCTTTCCGCGGAGCGAGAAGCTGGTGCAACGGGCCAGTGCATCTCAATGGTGACACCTGATGCGGAGCGCACTATGACAACCTGCCTCGGCATAACCAACTTCCTATCCCCTGCGGAACTCAACAGGGACGCTCTTCGACAGTCCGACAAGCTTTACATCGAGGGATACCTGGTCAGCTCCACATCCGGGTTCGAAGCCGCACTTGAAGCCCAGTCTATTGCGAAGTCAGCTGGCGTAGAGGTTTCACTGACCCTGTCTGATCCCGCCATGGTGGAAAATTTCTTGCCGAACTATCAACGTATGCTGGACCAGGGTGTTGATCTGCTGTTCTGCAATCTGGAGGAAGCCAGACTACTGACCGGCGCAACTTCAGTCGACAACTGTGCGCGGCAACTTCAGAACATCTGTACCCGCTTTGTGATTACCTGCGGGAAGGACGGTTCAGTAGCCTATGACGGCCACAGCACTGTCAGGACAGAAGCTGTCGCAGCCAGCGCGGTCGATACCACCGGGGCGGGAGACATTTTTGCATGTGCCTTCCTGTATAGCCTTTTCAGAGGCAAAGACTTCGCTACTGCGGCCGAACTGGCTAACCGATCAGCCGCCTTGTTGGTCGCGAGCTTCGGTGCCAGGCTCAGCCAGGCAGCTGTCACGAGTAACCTGGCTGGCTAAAACAAGTCCAGCTGCTTGTCAATGAGCTCAGCTAACGACGTCTGCTGAAAACTCAATATCGCATCAGCGATCGGCGCCAGCTGCCGATCAACATAGAAGTTGTAGTCAATCGCTGATGACAAATATTGTAATGGTTCGGGTCCATTGACTGTCATCAGGTACTCAATCCATCCACCCTTGTCAAAAGCTGGTTTAAGGCCTCGCTTCTGGCGCTCCTGGTCAGCCAATCTGGCTGCTCTAACATGGGGCGGGACATTTTTCTGGTAATCACTCAACTGTCGGCGTACTCGCCGACGCAGCGTCAGTTTCTCGTCCA
>CAXPUI010000638.1:0-4340 GCA_964220205.1 Candidatus Allofontibacter communis
CTACACGTCTGATCCTGACCATTGCTGTTACCTCAATAAGGTGCAGCCCCTGGAGCCTGTCCTGATCGCGCACGATATCTGGATCAATGGTATCAGGGCTGATCAAAGTGATACCCGCGCTGGGATGGCTGTTGAAGAATCAGCTCCTCATGGTTGTCGGCGGTTTCATCCCATGCTGGACTGGGATTCCCGCATGATCTACTACTATCGCCAGCAATATGGCCTGCCTGAACATCCTCTGGAAGCCAGGGGATACCTCAGTATTGGCTGCGAACCCTGTACGCGTCCCCTGACGGTGGATGCCGATGAGCGCAGTGCTCGATGGTACGGGTTGAATAAAACCGAATGCGGTCTTCACACAGACCTGGTGGCGCAGACGTCGTGAGAGTCATGATCACCGGTGGTGCGGGATACGTGGGCACCGAACTTGTCTATCGCCTGGCCAGCGAGCCTGGAATCTCGACGATTCTGGTCTATGACAACCTGTGCAAAGGCAATTACAACCTGTTTACCGGTCTGCGCAAGGTCCCGAGTAACAACGTCCGGTTTGTTCAGGGCGATATTTTGGATTCCCGATTGTTGAAGCAACAGATGGCGGGCATGGATATCGTTTTCCATCTCGCTGGCAAGGTGGCGACACCTTATGCTGACCAGAACGCGCACGACTTTGAGCAGACCAATCACTGGGGTACGGCAGAAGTGGTCTATGCTGCGGAGGCAACAGACGTCAGGCGATTGATCTATCTGAGTAGCCAGTCCGTCTACGGTGAGGGAGACGTAAATTCAGCAGAGCACCCGTTATCACCGTCAAGTTTTTACAGCTTGTCGAAGAAGCGTGGCGAGGAGCATGTATTGCGCTTGATGGACAAGTCTCCGGTACAGTTGGTCCGTTGTGCAAACGTGTATGGCTACTCAAAGAACTTGCGCATGGAGTCGGCAATCAATCGGCTGCTATTTGACGCTCATTTCAATGGCAGGGTCACGGTCCACGGTGATCCTGATCACACGCTCAGTTACATCAGCCTTTACCGGGCGGTCGAGATACTGGCCCGCATTGCGCTAGAGGAGATGCCTTCAGACACCTACAATCTGTCGCATCGCATCCTCTCAACGTTCGACGTCATTGAGTGCCTCCGGGTGTTTTATCCGGAACTTGAGACGATCTTTGTGGATCAGCACATTCCTGTAAAAGTGCTTACGATGACTTGCGATCAGCGTCTGCAGGCCATGTTGCCGCTTGAGACTTCGATGACTCAGGATATCGCTAAATTCCGTGAAATGTTTACCTTCTGACGGACGGTGTCCGATAAGCACAATCCCTGTTGTAGCACCGTTAGTGTGGCCGATTTGGTAAAGTAGGCGTCCGGCTGAAACTGAGTAGACAACTGGTATGAAAGAAGGCCAACCGAAAGCAATTTACCTGAAAGACTATCAGGTACCCCCTTATCTTATTGACGAAACGCACCTGCATGTTGATATCCAAGAAGATGTCACGACTGTCACAACGACCCTCAGGGTCAGACGGAATCCTGACTCTACCGAACAAGATCCATGCAATCTGAACCTGGATGGCAGTAAGGATCTGGTGACGCAGCGGATCGCCATCGATGGCCGGGACCTTACTGCCAATGAGTACCAGATCGATGACGATGGTTTATCTATTTTCGACGTGCCCGACGCCTTTGAACTGACAACCCGTGTCGCTATCAGGCCACAGGACAATACAGCGCTGGAGGGGCTGTACAAGTCTGGTGATATGTACTGCACCCAGTGCGAAGCCGAAGGCTTCAGGAATATTACCTGGTACGCTGACCGACCGGATGTCCTGTCAAAGTACACAACGACGGTGGTTGCCGACAAGGCGCGATATCCGGTTTTGCTCTCCAATGGTAATGACATTGATCGGGGAGAAGAGGGAGAGCGCCACTGGGTGACGTGGCAGGACCCTTTCATGAAACCGGCGTACCTGTTTGCGCTGGTGGCCGGCGATCTGCAGTTCATTGAAGATGAATTTGTCACGATGAGTGGTCGAGCCGTCAAGCTGCAGATTTTCACCGAGGCCCATAATATCGATAAAGTCGACTATGCCATGACGGCATTGAAGAACTCGATGAGGTGGGACGAAGTTAACTACGGGCGGGAATACGATCTTGATGTTTTCATGATCGTTGCCGTGGAAAGCTTCAACATGGGCGCTATGGAGAACAAGGGGCTGAATATTTTCAACACCTCCTGTGTGCTGGCGAGACCTGATACCACTACTGACGCGGGGTACCAGCGTGTCGAAAGCGTCGTCGGCCATGAGTATTTCCATAACTGGTCCGGTAACCGGGTCACCTGCCGTGACTGGTTTCAGCTCAGCCTGAAGGAAGGTTTCACGGTGCTGAGGGATCAGCAGTTTTCTGCCGATATGGGTTCGCCAACAGTCTGTCGTGTCAATGACGTCGCGGTGCTGCGTTCAGCCCAGTTCCCGGAAGACGCAGGGCCCATGGCTCATCCGATCCGTCCGGATTCCTTTATCGAGATCAATAATTTTTATACGGCCACTGTGTACGAGAAGGGCGCGGAGGTTGTCGGTATGATCAAGACGCTCCTGGGGCGTGAGCGTTTCAGGGCGGGCACGGATCTTTACTTTGATCGACATGATGGCCAGGCGGTGACCACCGAGGAGTTCGTTCGTGCCATGGAGGATGCCAATAACGTTGACCTGACACAGTTCCGAGTCTGGTATCGTCAGGCCGGGACACCCCTGCTGCGAGTAGCGGGCCGGTATGATGAGTCAGCAAAGACCTTTATCCTGGAAGTGGAACAGTCATGTCCGCCCACCCCCGGACAGGCAGAGAAAGAACCCTATCATTTACCATTAAAAGTAGGCCTGCTGGATAGCCAGGGACAGGACATTCGTTTTCCCGTGGTCGACCTTGATGTCGCCAGTATCGATGAAGAGGATCAGGGGTTCTCTGCTGTGTTGAATGTCACGCAGGCGAAACAGGAATTTGTGTTCAGGGGCCTGGACGAAGCACCGGTCCCGTCCTTGTTACGTGGTTTTTCCGCGCCGGTAAAGCTTGACTACGCCTATGACCGCGATGAGTTAACGTTTCTGATGAGTCATGATTCGGATGGTTTCAACAGGTGGGAGGCGGGCCAGCGGCTTGCCGTGGACGTGATCCAGGAGGTTGTCCAGCAGATTCAGGCAGGGGCCACCGTTTCAGTCGACGCACGATTGATCTCAGCTTTGGATGCCAACCTGTCTCAGGCCATCGAAGGAGATGCTGAGCCTTCTCTCGATAAAGCCATGATCGCCCAGATGCTGGTCCTGCCAACAGAATCCTACCTGATTGAATTGGCCGAGGTTGCCGATGTCGATGCGATTCACTCGGCACGTGAGGCGGTCAGGGGAGAAGTCGCGGAGAAGCTGGCCGGCCTGCTGTTGTCGGTCTACAAACTCAACCAGTCAGAGGCTGACTATCGAGCGGAAGCCTCGCAGATCGCCAGGCGTTCCCTGAAAAATGTTGCGCTGGACTACCTGATGCAACCGACGTCGACTGAGATGGTGCCGCTTTGCCTGGATCAGTTCAAATCCGCGACCAATATGACTGATACCAGTGCGGCCTTGCGCGCCCTGGTGAACTCAGATGCCGCCGCCGCGGCTGAACCCAGGGCCCGGGCACTGGAGAATTTCTACAACCGCTGGAACGATGAAGCGCTGGTGATCGATCACTGGTTTGCGATCCAGGCAAGTTGCCCGCGACCTGCGACGCTGGATCGTGTGAAAGCACTGCTCAACCATGAAGCCTTTGACATCAAGGTCCCTAATCGTATGCGGGCGCTGGTTGCTCAATTTGCCATGGCGAACATCGTCAACTTCCATCAGGCGGATGGGGGTGGCTATGCCTTTCTGGCGGACCGTGTGATCGAATTGAATGCCATTAATCCTCAGATGGCTGCTCGCATTCTGGCGCCGCTGACTCGGTGGAGTAAGTTTGACCCGGATCGGCAGTCGCTGATGCGCGCGGAACTGGAAAGAATTCTCGAGATCGAGAATGTATCCAACGACGTCTATGAGATTGTCAGCAAGAGCCTATAGGGTTACCGCGCGGTAGTCTGGCTCCTGGTTCCCCGGGACAGTGGTTAAACCGGATTAAGCGATCCTGCCAGTGCCCGGGCGCTGGTCGGGGTTGGCTTCTCGGCGCGCAGCCCGTCGACCGCGGCGAGCAAGTCGGTGCCGCGCCAGGGTGCATTGCCCTCAGGACTGAACAGGTGTGTCTCCAGGCTATCAAGCGCGATAGCAAGCTCGTGGTGTTGTTGAGCTAACTGGTTCCTGGTGCTGATGTCGGGGA
>CAXPUI010000639.1:0-2202 GCA_964220205.1 Candidatus Allofontibacter communis
GTAATTCTTCGCCTGCAGCAGATACCGTGCCCGCCCTCATTGCCAACTCAGCGCAGTGCATTATCGCTGGACCAGCCGGAGAAAGAACGGTTGCCGTGGAAAACTTCATGACTGGCGTTGGCACAAACTGCATGGAGCGGGGAGAGCTCCTAAAAACCATCAGAGTTCCTCGACCTGTAACGAATACCTCGGATGCCTACCTTCGATTTATTCCTCGAACGGAAATGGATATTGCGGTGGCTGGTGCAGGTGTCAGTGTCACTCTCGATGAAGAGGGCAGGTGCACGGCTGCCCGTGTAGCGATTGGTGCCGTGGCACCGACCGCTTTGCTTGTTCCTGATGCAGTATCGTCGCTCGTGGGTTCAATGCTCGATGATGATGCCCTTGAAGCCGCCGCTGCCGCGGCGTCAGCGGCTTCAAGTCCGATTAACGACCGTCGAGGAACTATCGAATTTCGTCAGCATGTGGTCGGTGTGCTGGTCAAGCGGGCGGCCAGAATAGCTGCTGACAGAGTAAGGGGGTAACACGATGGCGAAGACACATGTAACGACGACGATTAACGGCGATCCCGTTGAATTTCTTTGTGAGCCGGGAGATACCCTGCTGGATGTGCTGCGTAATGAACTGCAATTAACCGGGACCAAGGAAGGATGTGGCTCAGGGGACTGTGGCGCGTGTTCAGTTACGTTGAATGACCGCCTGGTTTGTTCCTGCCTGGTACTTGGAGTCGAGGCAGAGGGCGCCGAGGTAGGCACCGTCGAAGGTATCGCCACGAATGATGATCTCCACGTTATTCAGCATAAATTTCTGGAACATGCCGCGCTGCAGTGTGGCATCTGTACGCCCGGGCTTATTGTCAGTGCCAAGGCACTGCTGGATGAAAACCCGAATCCGACAGAAGAGGAAACACGATACTGGCTCGCTGGCAACCTCTGTCGTTGTACCGGTTATGACAAAATAATACGAGCGGTGCTTGATGCTGCCGCAACCATGAGAGGAGAAGCCTGATGAGCGAAGCGAGAGACTACAAATACGTGGGCCAGCGTACCATCCGCCCGGATGGTTTTGACAAGGTAACAGGTCGCGCCAATTATGCCGCTGACTTTTCGTTACCCGGCATGCTCTGGGGCAAGATCCTGCGTAGTCCATACGCACACGCACGAATCAAGGGCATCGATACGAGTAAAGCAGAGGCTCTGCCTGGGGTGCTGTCAGTAGCGACGCATGCAGATTTCCACAAGGCTGAAGGCAGCCTGGAGGCAGGTGAGTCGACAATGGATGTACGTGACCTGTCACGTAACATTCTTGCCGATGACAAGGTTCTCTATCATGGCCACGCCGTCGCCGCCGTTGCTGCTTATTCGGAAAGACTCGCGGAAGAAGCCCTTGATCTCATCGAGGTGGATTATGAGGTATTGCCTCATGTTCTCGATATCGAGGCGGCGATGCAGGACGATGCGCCGATTTTGCATGACGACCTGTTCACCAAGGGGTTGGAGGAGAAACCCGAGAAACCTTCCAACATCGCGACCCGGGCGCAGATGAAGCTGGGGGATGTTGAATCGGGTTTTGCTTCAGCAGAGGTTGTTGTTGAGCGGGAATTCAGATTGCCGCGAGCGCATCAGGGATATATCGAACCTCATGCCTGTACCGTGCGTTATGACGAAGACGGCCAGTCCCTGATCTGGTGCTCAAGCCAGGGACACTTTGATGTCAGAACCAGTACGGCCGCGCTACTGGGCATGGAACTGGGCAAGATCAAGGTTGTCCCCGGCGAGATTGGCGGTGGATTCGGTGGTAAAACGACGGTTTACCTGGAGCCGGTCGCATTAATCCTGTCCCGCAAAGCAGGTAAGCCCGTGAAGATGGTCATGGAGAGAGACGAGGTCTTCACCTCTACGGGACCGACGTCTGCCGCTGTCGTTCGCGCCAAAGTCGGCGCCAAGAGCGATGGCACGATCACGGCAGCTGAAGGTTGGATGGCTTATGATGCAGGAGCTTTTCCCGGGTCACCGTTGATGCCTGGTGTCATGACCATGTTCACCCCTTACGATCTGGAAAATGTCAATGTCGTTGGGTTCGATGTGGTCGTTAACCGGTCCAAGACGGCCGCTTACCGCGCCCCTGGTGCCCCGCAGTCGGAGTTTGCAGCGGAGATGGTTATCAACGAGCTGGCCGAGGCGCTGGGCATGGACCCGATTG
>CAXPUI010000640.1:0-2980 GCA_964220205.1 Candidatus Allofontibacter communis
TACCCGACGGCGCCGGAAATCGCCCAGTTGAATCAGATTGATTACCTCAGAACGCGATACCCTGATCTGGCAGTCGGATTTTCAACGCATGAACCCCCGGATGATGCGACGCTGGTGCAAATGGCGATTGCCAAGGGGTGTCGGGTATTCGAAAAGCATGTTGCGCTGCCGACTGATCGGTATCCGGTGAATGCCTACTCGGCGACGCCGGAGCAGGTCCGCACCTGGTTGACCAGTGCTGCACGCGCTTTTCAATTCTGCGGTGTCAGAGATACGAGGCATCAACCGACCCAGGCCGAACTAGACAGCCTTCATTCGTTGCGACGTGGGGTTTTTTTGAAACGAGACCTGGCACGGGGTGCAACCGTGGGTGCGGAAGACGTTTATATGGCGTTTCCTCCTGAGGCAGGGCAGGTCACCGCTAACGACTGGTCCAAGTACCGACGCTATTCTCTCAAGTGCGATGTCGCTGCCGATGCGCCGCTAATGGTCCGGGATACTGACGCTGAGGATGTTCGTGAGAAAGTCTGGTCAATCGTGCAGGACGTCAAGGCGCTGCTGAAACAAGGCAATATTGTTGTTCCCGGCCAGGCGGACCTTGAGATTTCGCACCACTACGGAATCGAAAAGTTTGCTGAAACCAGCATAACAATGATCACGGTGGTCAATCGGGATTACTGTAAAAAACTGATTGTGGTCCTCCCGGGGCAGAGTCACCCGGAGCAGTACCATCGCCAGAAGGAAGAAACTTTCATGGTGCTGGAAGGTGAGCTTGAATTGGTTCTCGACGGGCAGACACGTACCTGTCGTGTGGGTGATGTCGTGACGGTGCAACCTGAAGTCCGACACGCATTCAGTTCCGCAACAGGGGCGGTAATAGAAGAGCTGTCATCGACTCATTATGCAGATGACTCTTTCTATACGGATGATGCGATCAACCGTAATGAGAACCGCAAAACCCTGCTGACTTACTGGATGTAATGGCTCGCGTCGCAGATTTCATCTTCGATTTTCTGGCTGATGCAGGTGTCGGTCATGTTTTCCTGCTGCCGGGCGGCGGTGCGATGCACCTGGTGGACGCCGTGGGTAAAAATGAAACGATCGAATACATTCCGACACACCACGAACAGGCTGCAGGTATTGCGGCAGAAGCCTATTCACGTCTTCCAGGGAAACTGGGATGTGTGCTGGTGACCACAGGGCCGGGCGTTACCAATGTCATGACACCGGTGGCCGGTGCCTGGATAGATTCAGTGCCGTTAGTTGTGATCTCCGGACAGGTCAAACGCGCCGACCTGATGGCTGAGAGCGGGGTCCGTCAGATGGGCCCCCAGGAAGTCGATACGCCGGCACTGGTTTCGTCGATTACGAAGTACTGTGCGACGGTCATGGATGCTGCGGATGTTCAGTATCACCTGGAACGTGCGCTTTATGAAGCGACCCATGGTCGACCCGGACCGGTCTGGATTGACGTGCCGCTTGATATACAGGGGGCAGAGATTGACCCTTCGGAGCTGGAAGGTTTTGACGCTCCACGGGCGGCTGCGGAACCGGATTTTGCGAGCGAGTTATTACGATCTATTGAAGAGGCGGAACAGCCATTGATCTTCGCGGGTCATGGTGTTCGTCTTTCTGGTGCAGCAGATGACTTCCGGCGACTTGTCGAAAAACTTAACGTGCCCGTGGTTGCTACCTGGAATGCCATGGACCTGCTGTCATGGGAGCACCCGCTGTTTGTCGGCAAGCCAGGCAGTGTTGCCATGCGAGGCCCTAATTTTGCCGTGCAGAATTGTGATCTCCTGGTTGGTCTAGGCACTCGTCTGGATAACGTCGTCACGGCCTTTGATCCCCAGGGTTTTGGCCGAGTCGCGAGGAAGGTTGTGGTGGATATTGACCAGGCTGAACTCGACAAGCTGGATGATGCGATAGATCAGGGGATCTGCGCCGATCTGGGTAAGCTGATCCCGTCCATGTTGGCAACCGCCGATGATGAAGGAAAAAGTCGCGATGATTGGCTTGAACGATGCCGTAGCTGGAAAACCAAATACCAGATCACGGACTTTGGCGGTAATGAGCGCATCAGCCATTACCAGTTTGTTGACGCGCTGTCTGATGCGGTCCCCGAAGACACGGTCGTGTTGACCGGTAGTTCCGGACTTGGTGTAGAAGTCTTCTACTCTGCCTATCGCCAGAAAGCCGGGCAACGTGTTTTTCTGACCTCTGGCCTTGGAGCCATGGGTTATGGGTTGCCCGCCGCGATCGGCGCCTGTATTGCCGCTGACAAGCAGCCCATTGTGGCTATAGAGAGTGACGGGAGCCTGCAGCTCAATATCCAGGAGTTGAATACACTCTACGCGCTGCAGTTACCGGTTCGCTTGTTTGTCATGAACAACGCCGGTTACGGCAGTATTCGAACCACGCAACGGAATTATTTTGAAGGTCGTTACGTTGGCACCGGTCCGGAAGCCAGGTTGTATCTCCCGGAACTGGAGAAAATCGCGGCAACGTATGATTTCAAGTTTCTCCGAATCGATAACGCGGAAGCTATGCCCGTGCAGATTTCAGAAGTCCTTGGTGCCAACGGGACGGTGATTTGTGAGGTCCTGCTCCAGGAAGACGAAGCCCTGCGGCCGAAAGTCAGTGCCTTGCCGCAACCGGATGGGTCCATTGTTTCCATGCCCCTGGAAGACATGACCCCACTGCTGTCGCTTGAACAATTGCAAGAGGAGATGGGCGAGAACATTAGTCAAGCCAGTCTCAAGGTGGAGCGGGACTGATTATGGCTGATAGAACCAGCTTGCAGGATGCCCTTGCGATTGTTGAAGCGGCAATCGATGATCCCCGCGAAGGTCTGCCCTTGGAGGTTTTCCAATTCATGACACGGATCACGCCATCGGTGAACGTTGACTTGTTGATTCGAGACCCTGATGGTCGAACCTTGCTGGCCTGGCGCTCTGACGAATGGGCTGGCACTGGCTGG
>CAXPUI010000641.1:0-3794 GCA_964220205.1 Candidatus Allofontibacter communis
CGGACATAATTTTCAACTGTGATTTCACGAAGTCTCCTGATTTTTTTGCTTCAATACCTGATGTTAACGGGTTGTGCCTCCGTACCATGGCTGCCGCTGTCTGAATCGGGTCTTGCCGTCCTGCTCAAGCCGGACGAGGCGCCGGCAGCATCGGAGTCAGGCACGGCGAGAAAGCCGGGACCTGGTCAGTACGAAGTTTTCGGCAAGATCTATACGATTATGCCGAGTAGCCTGGGATATCTGGAGATCGGTATAGCTTCCTGGTATGGCAAGAAGTTTCATGGTCGGTTAACGGCAATGGGTGAGGTCTATGATATGTATGCGATGACAGCCGCGCACAAGGCCCTGCCACTACCGACCATGGTGCGAGTGACCAACCTGGATAACGGTCGGGCCATCGTCCTGCGCGTGAATGATCGTGGCCCCTTTCATGATGACAGGTTGATTGACTTGTCCTATGGCGCGGCCAGGGCGCTTGGTTTTGATCATCAGGGAACCGCGCCGGTGGTGGTGGAAGCAATAGATGAGATCAACTATCCGGAGCTTGCCCGTCGTGCTCCAAATGATAACGTCTATCTCCAGGCGGGTGCATTCAGCAGGCGGGAAGGCGCACAGTCGCAGCTCGACAAGGTAAAAACTGCCCTGCCGGATGATGTACAGGTTAGAATTCTGATGAGTGAGACGACCGATGGTGTATTGCATAAGGTCTGGATTGGTCCGGTAGCAACTCTTGAAGAAGAGCAGCTCATTGAAGAAAGGATTCAGGATCGCCACCTGGGTAAGCCGGTCAGAGTGAAAATAGGTAGTAAATAGTATGCGTAGATTATTGTTGTTGTTGCTCATCTGTAGCCAGGCCAATGCTGCACCCGCGATTATTCCCGCGCCCCCGCAATTGGCTGCCAGCGGCTATATGCTTATCGATGCGAGAACTGGCGAGGCGCTGGTTGAGCAGAATGCTGAACAACGCCTGCCTCCAGCCAGTCTGACCAAGATCATGACGAGCTATGTCGCCGCTAAGGAACTGGCTCTTGGCACCATTAGCCTTGAAGATGAGGTCGATATCAGTGTCGAAGCCTGGCGAACGGAAGGATCACGGATGTTCGTTCGTGAAGGGACCAAGGTGCGCCTGGAGGATCTCATTCGCGGTATTGTCATTCAGTCAGGCAACGATGCCAGTGTCGCCGTGGCAGAACATATTGCCGGCAGCGAGGCAGCCTTTGCTGATGTCATGAACCAGTACGCGGTTCAGCTCGGCATGGTCGGTACCAACTTTGCTAACTCAACCGGGTTGCCGGACGACAGTCATTACACCACGGCCCATGACCTTGCATTGCTGACGACAGCTTTGATCAATGAGTTTCCGGAACACTATGCGATCTACAAAGAGCGTTCCTTCACCTATGGTGCTCCGGGAGAGCAGCCGAAACGGCAGGCTAACCGGAATAAGCTGCTCTTTCGCGACAGTACCGTTGATGGGGTGAAGACCGGCCACACGAAAGCCGCGGGATATTGCCTGGTTGCCTCGGCCGTTCGGGATGATATGCGCCTGATTTCCGTGGTTATGGGTGCTACCTCCGAGGAGTCGAGAGCCAGGGAAAGCCAGAAACTGTTGACCTACGGTTTCAGGTACTTCGAAACGGCGCAGCTCTATGGCGCTGAAGAAGTCCTGAAACAGGTCAGAGTCTGGGGTGGCCAGCATGGCTCCATCAGGATGGGGCTTGCGGAAGACCTGTTGCTGACGATCCCAAGGGGTTCGCGGCAAAATCTTCAGGCGACGCTCAGCTTCATCGATGAAGTGCATGCACCGGTAGCCCAGGGGGATCAGCTGGGTACGCTGACGGTCACCCTGCCGGAAGGCAGAGAGATCAGCCTGCCGTTGAAAGCGCTGAATCCCGTCAAGGAAGCAGGCTTTTTTGTCGGTCTCTGGGATTCCATCCAGCTTTTCTTCCTTAAGCTCTTTGGCGGCGACCCGCTCGCTTACAAACCATGAGTGAGCCGGAACTACCTGAAATCACCTTTCCCTGTGACTATCCCATCAAGGTCGTGGGCGATACCCGGCCTGGGTTTCACGATCAGGTCTATGAAATTGTGGCGAAACATGACCCGACCATGACGACTGAACGGGTTTCACAGAGAACGTCACGTAATGGAAATTACGTCTCTATCTCCTTTATGTTGCAGGCACAGGGCCAGGAACAGCTCGAATCGTTGTTTGCCGAACTGAGAGAGATTGATGCGGTCAGGATGGTCCTGTGACCCGTTTGGTTGTCAGGCACCTGGGCACTGTGCCCTATGATGAAACCTGGCAGCGAATGAAAGCGTTCACCAGAGATCGGGATGCTGCAACCTATGATGAACTCTGGCTGTTGCAGCACCCTGCGGTTTATACCCTGGGCCAGGCCGGTAAACCGGAACATATCATTGCTCCGGGTGACATCCCTATTGTCCGGTCTGATCGCGGTGGCCAGGTCACTTATCATGGTCCGGGGCAGCTGGTTGGTTACCTGATGATCGATATCAAACGGCTGGGTGTGGGCGTTCGCGCGGTAGTTACAGGTATTGAGAGAGCTATCATCGACCTGTTGGGCGGGATAGGGATTCGTGGCATGGCGAGGAAAGATGCCCCGGGCGTTTATGTCGCGGGTCAGAAAGTCGCCGCTCTTGGCCTGCGGGTCAGAAGAGGTTGTACCTATCATGGGCTCAGTGTAAATGTTGATATGGATCTCAGCCCCTTTATCGGCATTAACCCGTGCGGTTACGAGGGGCTTGAAGTCGTTGATCTCAAGACATTGGGTAGGTCACTAACTGTTGTCGAGGTAGCAGAGCAGCTGGCACCGATTATTGGTGTTGAATTCGCGTATGATGCCCTCATACATGAAGTCAAGAAGTAAAGTCGAGCGCGGACATGGCTGACAAGAACCGGATGGTGACAGGGGAAAAATTACGAGGTGCCGAGAAAGTGCGTCGTATCCCCGTCAAGGTCGTACCTGGTGATGAGCTGTTACCCAAGCCAGACTGGATTCGAGTTCGAATCCCCGCAAACAATGAAATCAGCAGAATCAAGGAAATCCTGCGGCGACGGCAACTTGCCTCGGTCTGTGAAGAAGCCAGTTGTCCAAATATCGCGGAATGTTTTTCCCATGGCACCGCCACTTTTATGATCATGGGCGAGATCTGCACCCGGCGCTGTCCCTTTTGTGATGTAGCTCATGGAGCACCGTCAGCCCTCAATGAAGATGAGCCAAGGCAGCTGGCAGAGGCTATTCAGGAAATGGCGCTGAAATACGTCGTCGTGACATCAGTTGACCGGGATGACTTGAAAGATAGCGGTGCGGGGCATTTTGCCAGCTGCATTCAGGCTATTCGTGATCTGACGCCCGCTACCACTGTGGAAGTCCTGGTCCCCGACTTTCGTGGTCGCATGGACATCGCGCTTGAGCGCCTGACTGCGACACCTCCTGATGTTTTCAATCACAACCTGGAAACGGTCCCTCGGCTATACAGACAGGCGAGACCGGGAGCCGACTATGAGTGGTCGCTTGAATTGTTGCGGCAGTTCAAGGCCAGGAAAACCGGTGTCCCGACGAAATCCGGTCTTATGCTTGGCCTGGGGGAGAGCAATGACGAGGTGGTTGCGGTGATGGAAGACCTGCGTGCCCATGATGTTGACATGCTGACGCTGGGTCAGTACCTGCAGCCAAGCCGCGATCATCTGAAAGTTGAGCGATTTGTCCACCCCGATGAGTTCAGTGAACTGGGGTCGATAGCGACGTCACTGGGCTTCAGTCAGGTGG
>CAXPUI010000642.1:0-8858 GCA_964220205.1 Candidatus Allofontibacter communis
ACGAAGCTGCTGGAATACGACCGTCGACATGGGTTCAGAGGACCAGAATATCGCCGGATTGTCGGTACCGATGAATTTATCGCAGCGCCCGACTATGGTTACCCGTCGAATTGGCTCAAGACACTGACCTCCCTCGAGGCCTATGGCGGACAGATTCCAGCCATCGTCCTCCGGGTTCATGAAAAGTCCATCGATATACTCACGCACAGCCAGACCGACCTGACTATTCCCTGGGCAGGACTGGAATGGGCCCGTCCGTACATCAACGCCGATCGGCGTGGACCGCGACCCAAAACAGCCGCCGATATTGTCGGTGTTGGCGACGTTATACGCTACGAGGTCCTACCGGACGGTACCCTGGCACTTGGCCAGCAACCTGCCATCCAGGGAGCCCTGATCGCTCTTGATCCTTACGATGGCGCTATCCGTGCGGTTGTCGGAGGCTTTGATTTCGGCGCTAAAGAATTCAACCATGCGACTCAGGCGAGGCGGCAACCTGGCCCCAACTTCAAACCTTTTTACTATGCAGGCGCCCTGGAGAACGGGCTGACGGCTGCCTCCATTTTCAATGATGCACCGATGGTCATGGACGGTGGCGAACTTGAAGAGTCTTACCGTCCTAAAAATTCCAGCGATGACTTCCAAGGGAACATTCGGCTGCGAGAGGCCCTGTATCGCTCCATCAACCTCGTCTCGATCCGCGTCATTCTTGACTATGGTCCGGATAATGCCATCGATTATGTATCCCGATTCGGGTTCGACACGTCGGATTTTCCAAGGGATCTGCAACTCGCGTTCGGCGGTGGCACCATTGCCCTGACACCCCTGGAAGTCGCAACAGGTTACGCAACCTTTGCCAACGGCGGATTCAAAGTCGAGCCCTACCTCTTGCGTGAACTGGATTCAATTAACAGCGATGTCATCTTCGAAGCCGATCCGAAAGTTGCGTGCCTCAGCAACTGTGCAAATCTGAATCAGGCAACAAGGGTCATAGAACCACGTGTCGCCCACATAATGGACAGTATGCTATCTGATGCCATCCGGAAGGGAACAGGCGCCAAAGCGATGCGGAGCCTGAAACGCGACGATCTGCGCGGCAAGACAGGTACAACCAATGACGCCGATATCTGGTTCTCAGGATTCACCCCCGATCTGGTGGCGACGGCATGGGCCGGTTTCGGCGATAACAGCCCAGTAGGTAACAGGGAATGGGGCTCCACAACACCACTGGAAACCTGGATAGCGTTCATGGCCGGGGCGCTGCCCGACAAGACCGCTTCCAGGTCACTGCCCCGCCCCAATGGTATCGTCTCTGTGAAGATTGACCCGGAGACAGGGCTCCGGACAAACCCTTCTGATCCCGATGGCGTATTTGAAATCTTCAGGGCAGAAAGGGTACCGGGTTCATCAGGGTTCAAGCGGCGCGCGGAAGAAGCAGATATTACCCAGCAGGTTTTCTAGTGCCGTGCACCTGCGCAGACCAGCTGGCTGGGCTCACCCTGCTCAGCGGGTGAAGACCGTTTTTTTTACGGCGAGAAAGCCAAGCAGAACAGCGGCAAACCGCCGTCCAGGCTGCCTGGAAAGGTTTAGTTGCGCTTGAAGCGCTTGTTGAATCGGTCGATTCGGCCCGCAGAGTCAATAACCTTCTGCTTGCCAGTGTAGAACGGGTGACATTTGGAACAGACTTCCAGGTGAATGTCTTCACAGACCGTGGAATAGGTCTTGATCACGTTGCCGCAGCTGCAAGTCGCTGTGATTTCTTCATACTTCGGATGGATTTCCGGTTTCATGGCAATTTCTGACCCGTCATCAAAGGTGGCGCATAATACCAGATAAGCCCTGAATCGCAAGCAATGGCATAATACCCGTTTAGGGCATATTCAAGCGCGATGAGGGAATCTAACAGGTACGTTTCTGTGGCAGCGCCCACACCCCTGCGTACTACTTTTCAATACCGATTGAAGTCCAACCAGGATGCTCCCATCGGAGCCCGGGTCGTTATCCCCTTCGGCCAACGCAGACTGATTGGCGTCATCATCGGTACAGAATCCTCACCGAAACTGGCCGACCACAAGATTCGAGACATCGTGGAAGTTCTGCCCGTCGACCTTAGCCTGACAGCACCTATTCTCAAACTCTGCGAGTGGGCCGCAGGCTACTACCATCATCCCATCGGCGAAGTGATCAGCAATGCCCTGCCCGGACTTATCCGCAAGGGCGGTCATCCCAGGTCATCCATCGATTCGCTCGCCCTGACGCCAGCAGGGACCGAGGTTGAACTGGCTGCGCTTCAACGTGCCCCGGCACAGCGGCATCTTCTACAACGCCTGCAATCCGGTCCGCTGCAGAGAGACGCACTGAAGCAGGCAGAAATCACATCCAGTACCGTCAGGACTCTGGTTTCCAAGGGCTGGGCGGTCTGGCGGTCAGACATTCCTGACATACCACCCCCGTTTCGGCTCGCAAGGGTCAACGATCAGGACATCTCACCGAACCAAGAACAGCTAGAAGCTTTAAGGACCATCAAAGACAAGGGCACCCATTTGCTCCAGGGGGTTACCGGCAGCGGCAAGACCGAGGTTTACTTTCGGCTCATCGAACCGCTCCTGAAAGCAGGCCGCCAGGCCCTCGTACTTGTTCCCGAGATCGGCCTCACACCTCAGACCATTGCGCGCTTCAAGTCCAGGTTTGACGTAGAAATAGCCGTCCTGCACTCCTCGTTGAACGATCGTGAAAGGGCAAACGGCTGGTTGCAGGCGAAAGAAGGCAGTGTCGGCATCGTCCTCGGCACACGGTCAGCCATTTTCACTCCACTGGCAGACCCCGGCATAATCATTGTCGACGAAGAACATGACTCTTCCTACAAGCAACAGGATGGTTTTCGATACTCTGCACGAGATCTTGCGGTACTCCGCGGCCAGTTTGAATCCTGCTCTGTGATCCTGGGATCCGCGACGCCGTCACTGGAAAGTCTCCACAACGCCGACGCGAAAAAGTACCAGCACCTGGCGCTGACGCGACGGCCGGAAGGAACGCAGCAGGAACAGTATCAATTGATTGATACACGGCATCTGGAAAAAACCGACGGCTTCACCAGACCCCTGGTCCAGTCAATGACCAACGAACTGAACAGCGGCAACCAGGTTCTGGTGTTCCTGAACCGAAGAGGCTTCGCTCCCGTGATGATGTGCTCCAGCTGCCGCTGGATTGCTCAGTGCCAGCGGTGTGACGCAAAACTGACCTATCACCTGAAACAGAACACCCTGGTCTGTCACCACTGCGGGACCATGCATCGCAACATTACCCGCTGCCAGGCTTGTGGAGATCGCCATGTCGCACCCATTGGTCTCGGCACCCAACGTATTGAACAAACGCTGAAAACACTCTTTCCGGCGTTTCCCGTGCTCCGCATCGATCGGGACTCCACCAGGCGCCAGGGAGCCATGGCGAGCTTTGTCGAGGAAATCAATCGGGGTGAACCTGCCATTCTTGTCGGCACACAGCTCCTGGCCAAAGGGCACCATTTCCCTGACGTCACGCTGGTAGCCATGCTGGATATCGACGCATCATTTTACTCATCTGACTACAGGGCACTGGAGCGGCTGGGACAACTTGTTCTTCAGGTCGGCGGCAGGGCTGGCAGGGCTGGAAAAAGTGGTCGCGTTATCATCCAGTCCGAATTTGCATCCCAGCCGTTGCTGAAGAAGCTGATCAGCGAAGGGTACACCTCCTTTGCGAGAGAACTCCTCACGGAACGCCAGGACCTGCAACTACCCCCTTATCAATTTCACGTCATTGTCCGCGCAGAAGCCCACAGTTCACAGATGGCTCATGATTTTCTCGAGGCCGTCATGACCGCCCGGGAACCTGATCCGACTGTTAATCTCCTGGGGCCTATTCCTGCGCTGATGGAGAAAAAAGCAGGCAGATATCGTCACCTGGCAATTCTGACCGCTCGAGATCGAGCGTCGCTACACCGGGAACTCGATAAACGAATCAACCTGGCCGAACAATCTGAGCTGGCCAGAAAAGTACGCTGGTCCATTGACGTCGATCCTGTCGATCTTTTCTGAAGCACTGCTAAACTACCAGGCAAACAAATCAACGTCTGGTCGAATGCCGAAGGACTTTGCCAAGCAACACAGGACGACACAGGTCAACGACCCCGGTATGCCTCGCAGCAGGGTGTTTCTGGCCGGGTTCATCATGGGTTTTTTTGTCTGTTTCCTCGGGGCGCTGTGGTACTTCATCCCTGAGCCTGAACCGATAACAAGCTTAGAAGACCTGCCCGTGGCACAACCGGAAGTTCAGGCCCAGGAGATGCAGTGGGACTTCTACGAGATTTTTCCGCGCTCGGTTGTACCAGTCGTAGAAGAGTACGCAGAGACCGGGGACAAAATCGCCATCGACCAGCATTCCTGGATACTGCAGGCTGGCTCTTTTGCAGCCCTCGATGATGCTGATGAAATGCGCGCAGAGCTTATACTGCTTGGCCTTGATGCAGCTATTGCAACGGTCGAGGTCACAGGCATGGAACGTCACAGGGTGATTGTCGGACCCTTTGAAACCGAGCTTGAGCGTAACCGCGCCCAGGATAAACTTGCCCAGGCAGAGATCGCATCGCTGGCCATCAAGATACCCCGGTAAAAACCCGGCGTAATAAGTCTTGAAATACTCTCTTGTGACCCCCATCTTCGACTGATGCAACAGTTCGAAGGTACTACCATACTCTCCGTCAGGAAGGACAATACCGTCGTGGTTGGCGGTGATGGCCAGGTCACTCTGGGCGATACCGTCATGAAAGCCAATGCCCGCAAAGTCCGTCGCCTGTACAAGGATTCCGTTATCGCCGGCTTCGCGGGAGCAACCGCAGACGCCTTTACTCTCGTTGAACGTTTCGAAGGTCAGCTGGAGAAGCATCAGGGCAACCTTGTCCTGGCAGCCGTCGAACTCGCCAAAGACTGGAGAACCGACAGGGCGCTGCGCCATCTTGAAGCATTGCTGGTCGTCGCCGACAAACATCATTCGCTGATAATCAGTGGGAATGGCGACGTTATTGAGCCGAACGACGGCATCATGGCCATCGGCTCTGGCGGTATGTACGCAAAATCGGCGGCCCTGGCGTTACTGGCGAGCACCGATCTGCCCGCTCAGGATATCGTTGAGAGGAGCCTGGCAATCGCTGCGGACATCTGCATCTACACAAACCATGAACGCACCATAGAAGCCATCACCAGCTAGCGAGCAGCCATGTCAAACATGACTCCCCGGGAGATTGTCCACGATCTCGATAAACATATTATCGGCCAGGCAGAAGCTAAACGCGCCGTTGCCATCGCTTTGCGCAACCGATGGCGCCGGATGCAGTTGGACGAGAGCCTGCGCGCTGAGATCTCTCCGAAAAATATCCTGATGATAGGACCTACCGGCGTCGGCAAAACAGAGATTGCCAGGCGGCTGGCAAAACTGGCAGGCGCACCGTTTATCAAGGTAGAGGCAACAAAATTTACCGAGGTCGGCTACGTGGGTCGCGACGTGGAATCCATTGTTCGCGATTTGATGGAAGCAGCAGTCAAGCTACTGCGTGACCAGCAGATGCAGCAGGCTGAGCCAAGAGCTTATGAAGCTGCTGAAGAACGAATTCTTGATGCCCTTCTGCCTCCTGCCAGGGATACGGAGCAGGACACAGATTCGTCTACTCGGCAGCTTTTCCGAAAGAAACTGAGAGAGGGCGAACTGGACGACAAGGACATCGAGATCGAGGTCGAAACCACGCCAATAGGTGTCGAAATCATGGCTCCACCCGGCATGGAAGAAATGACCAGCCAACTCCAGAACATGTTTTCTTCCATGAGTCCTGGCAAGGCCAAGAGCAAACAGTTAAAGGTCAAGGATGCTCTCCGCCGACTCGCGGATGAAGAGGCAGCAAAACTGGTCAATGAAGATGAGCTTCGCAGCACAGCCGTCGAGGCCGTTGAGCAAACCGGCATCGTTTTTCTCGATGAAATGGACAAAATCGCGAAGCGCACTGAACACAGCGGTGCCGATGTCTCCAGAGAGGGCGTGCAGCGCGATCTGCTGCCGCTGATCGAGGGATCAAATGTCTCCACCAAATATGGCATGGTGCGCACAGATCATATCCTTTTCATCGCCAGTGGCGCTTTCCACTTGAGCAAGCCCTCGGATCTGAGTCCGGAATTGCAGGGCCGGTTACCGATTCGCGTTGAGTTGAGCGCACTGGATATCAGTGACTTCGAGAAAATACTCACCGAACCGGATGCTTCCCTGGTCGATCAATATCAGGCCCTGATGAAAACCGAGGGTCTGAACCTCAGCTTTACACCAGACGCTATACACAGAATCGCGGAGATATCCTGGCAGGTTAACGAGAGCACTGAGAATATTGGCACCCGGCGCCTGCATACTGTCATGGAACGGCTTCTGGAGGATCTATCCTTTAACGCGACTGATCGCGGCACAGAGGACTTCGAGATTGACGCCGATTATGTCAATGCCCAGCTCGACGACCTTGCTGGTGACTCCGACCTGTCTCGCTTTATTCTTTGAGCCATGAAACCTGTCAACATTAACGTTCACAAAAAGTCCGCTACTCTCGAACTTGGCTACGATAACGGCGAGACCCATACACTGTCCGCAGAATATCTGCGCGTCTTTTCACCGTCGGCTGAAGTACAGGGCCATTCTCCAGAGCAGGCCGTACTGCAGACTGGTAAGCGTCATGTCTCCTTTAAAGACCTGGAACCCCAGGGGCACTACGCCATCAAGATCGTTTTCTCCGACGGGCACGACTCCGGTATTTACTCCTGGGACTATCTGTACGACCTCGCAACCACTTACGAAACACGCTGGCAGGGTTACCTGGAAGCCTTGAAAACTGCTGGAAAATCCAGGGAACCACAGTTTATAGCAGTCAACTGACCACCAGCGTAAAATAGAGCTATCTCAAACCACTGTGGACCAGGTGGATGGACAACCATGACGACGATCTGACGCATTTCGGTCACAGCCGGATACCAAGGTCGGAAAAGACATCGCGGGTAGCGGGGGTGTTCCATTCCGTAGCAAGTCGCTACGACATCATGAACGATCTGATGTCGCTGGGCACCCACCGGGTCATGAAGCTGATGGCAGCGAACGCTGCCCGGGCCCGGGACGGACACGTTATTCTCGACCTGGCGGGCGGCACCGGCGACCTGACCAAGCTTTTATCCGACTCTGTCGGACAGTCCGGTCACGTCTATCTATGTGACATTAACGACAGCATGCTGAGGGAGGGCCGAAACCGGCTGCTCAATCAGGGTATAGCCAGCAACGTAAGTTACATCCAGGCTGACGGCGAGCGTCTCCCCTTTCCCGCGGAATCCTTCAACGCCGTCATTATCGGTTTCGGGCTCCGTAATTTTACATCCAAGGAGACCGCCCTGTCGGCGATTTATGAGTGCCTGAAGCCCAGGGGCAAACTCGTCATTCTTGAATTCTCCAAGCCTGAAAATGAGCTATTACGCAACAAGTACAGCAGGTTTTCGAGCCTCTGGCCTAAAATCGGCAAAGCCGTCACCGGGGATGCTGCAAGCTACGAATATCTGGTCGAGTCGATCGAAATGCATCCTGACCAGGATACGCTCCGAGACATGCTTCAAGATGCCGGATTTACCCGGGTCCGCTACCAGAATATCCTCAACGGAATCGTTGCCATACACGAGGGCATCAAGGCATGACCCTCCTTCGGGTGCTGCGGATACTTTTTGTTCTGGCCCGCCACCGCCTGGACCGAAACCTGCCAGAGGAAGCCAGAACCTGGAAAACGCTACCATTGCGACTTGTCGCCAGACTATTCCCGACACCCGAACAAGACGGGGCGGAATCTGCCCGGCTTGCCCTTGAATCACTGGGTCCAATCTTCATCAAGCTGGGCCAGCTGCTGTCGACCCGGCGTGACCTGTTTTCCGACAGGATGGCAAGAGAACTGGAAAAACTGCAGGATCAGGTGCCTCCTTTCCCGACCGAACAGGCCCGGGCAATCATAGAGGGTAGTCTCGGTTGCAACCTCGAGTCTGTATTCCAAGACTTTGACCCCATTCCTCTTGCATCAGCCTCACTGGCTCAGGTACACACGGCAACTTTAAGCGGGGAAACCGGTGATCGGGAGGTTGTTATCAAGGTCATCAGACCCGATATCGAAGCGGTCATCAGGGCAGACATCCGGCTGATGTATGTACTGGCAAGACTCCTCGAGCGTCTCTGGTCCGACGCCCGCAGATTGCATCCCTTCGAGATCGTCAGGGACTACGAGAGGACCATACTGGACGAGCTCGACCTTACCCTGGAAGCAGCCAATACAGCTAGACTCAGGGAAAACTGGTACCAGTCAGGCAAACTCTACGTCCCAGAGGTGTTTGAACAACACAGCGACAAGAACGTGATGGTCATGGAGCGCATTTACGGCGTGACCGCGACGAACCTGGCAGCCTTGCGCGAACACCAGGTCAACCTGAAGAAACTGGCACATCTCGGTGTCGAGATATTCTTTACACAGGTTTTTGAAGACAATTTCTTTCACGCCGACATGCATCCCGGCAATGTCTTCGTCGATATCTCTGACCCCGAAAACCCGACCTACATCGCCCTGGACTGCGCCATTATCGGCTCGTTAACCGAGGATGACAAAAATTACCTGGCACGTAATTTACTGGCGTTCTTCCATCGTGATTACGACGAAGTCGCCAGGCTCCATGTCCGCAGTGGCTGGGTACCCTCTGATACCAACACCCGGGACTTTGCAGACGTTATCCGCAGGGTCGTGGATCCCTTCTTCCAGAAACCAATCAAAGACATAT
>CAXPUI010000643.1:0-10527 GCA_964220205.1 Candidatus Allofontibacter communis
CCCCTGATGACGTCTTCCACATCGGTCTGACTGGTCACGTCACCCGCGATGAAGATCGCGCGGTGCTCTGCTGCCATTTCTTTGATCGCCTGTTCACCCTTGGCCTGGCTGCGCCCGTTAATCACTACACTGGCGCCTGCTGCAAGCAGGGCTTCGGCGATCCCCCTGCCGATGCCGCGTGTGCCGCCGGTGATAGCGGCAACTTTACCCGTAAGGTCTTTCATGTTCGTGGCCTGTATAGCAATGATTGATGGAGTCCCGAAACTCGATGGTAATCTACTCCGGAGGTTAATAGAAAGCTGCCCAGAGCGTGCTTGAGCCCAGAGCGTGCTGGAGGCCAGAGCGTGCTGGAGGAAAGTTGCTGAAAGAAAGAGGGCAGCAATAACGCCGGATTATTGAAAAACATATCGGCCTTTCACGTCTTCTTGCAACCTGACAGAATACTCCCACTTTTTGAGGGGAATCAGAATGGAACACCATGACGTGATTATTGTTGGTGCTGGTATTTCCGGTGTCAGCCAGGCCGTCCATTTGCAGCAACAGTGCCCGGGCAAGTCCTTTATCATCCTGGAGGGTCGTGAGGCGATTGGCGGGACATGGGACCTGTTCAGATATCCCGGTATTCGATCCGACAGCGATATGCACACGCTGGGATTCAGCTTCAAACCCTGGACCGAAGCCAAGGCCATCGCCGATGGGCCTTCTATCCTCAAGTATGTCAATGAGACGGTAGATGAATTCGGATTGCGCGAGAAGATTCGACTAAATCACCGGGTCAAGCAGGCAAAATGGTCCTCATCTGAAGGGCGCTGGCTGGTGACGGTCGAAAAATCAGGTGGTGCGGAGGAGGAACTGAGTTGCGGCTTCATCACGATGTGTGGCGGTTATTATAATTACGAGGAACCCCACGACGCTCAACTGGCGAACCTGGATGCTTTTCAGGGACAGGTTATTCATCCCCAGTTCTGGCCGGAAGACCTCGATTACTCGGGCAAACGGGTGTTGGTCGTAGGCAGCGGTGCGACAGCGATGACACTGGTCCCAAGCATGGCCGACAACGGAGCGCAGGTTACGATGCTGCAGCGATCTCCGACCTACGTGGTGTCGCGCTCGGACCAGGACGCCGTGGCCAACTTCCTTCGCAAGGTACTGCCTGACAGCTGGGCCTATGCCCTCACGCGTTTCAAGAACACCAAGCTGCAAAGCTACTTCTACAAGAGAACCCGGGTCGCTCCGGGTATGGTCAAGCGCCGGTTGTTGAATGAGTTACGCAAGTGGTTTGATGATGATTATATTGCTCAGCACTTTACCCCGGATTACAACCCCTGGGATCAGAGGATGTGCCTCATCCCCAACGAGGACCTCTTCAGGGCCATTAACCGTGGCGATGCAGTCGTCCGGACTGAGCAGATAGATACTTTTGTAGAAGAGGGTGTTCGTTTAGCTGGCGGCGAGATCCTGCCAGCGGACATTATCGTCACGGCTACGGGTTTGAAGTTGAGGGTGTTGTCTGGCGTTGAATTCTATGTGGACGACCAGAAAGTCAATGTCCCGGAAACCTTCTCCTATAAAGGGATGATGCTGTCTTCGGTGCCCAACATGCTGCAGACCTTTGGTTACATCAACGCTTCATGGACCCTTCGGGCAGACCTGAACTCAGAGTATCTCTGCCGGCTCTTAAATCACATGGAAGAAATTGGTATGACCCAGGTGACACCGACACTGCGTGATGAAGATGCGGGGATGGAGGCTCGCCCCTGGATTGAGGACTTTCCAGCCGGTTACATGATGCGTTCCATGCACCTCTTCCCTCGTCAGGGCGAGGGACCCTGGCGTAACACCCAGGACTTTGATGTTGACAGAAAAATGATTCGGGCAGGCGAGATCGCGGACTCGGCGTTGAGATTTTCAAACCCCGCCGGGACTGAGGCTGCCGAGCCAATCAAGGAGAGCGAGACCCAGGCCGCGTGATGTCGGGAAAAGTGGGACTTGATAGCTAGCGCGGCGCTGGCTGTTTCCAGATTTCCTTGAATTGTTCTGTGGTATTGATTCTTGGGTAGTCTGTATCCGGCACAGGGGTTTCCAGGAACTCGCACAGGGGGCCCCAGCCTTGACTGGCCTCAAAAACCAGCAGCTGGTCTTCGGGAACGTCAGCCATTACCTGTTCGTTGTGCTGATTGAACGCGGCAATAACATGGTCTCGATCGTCCATGCGGTTGTCGAAAATCGGGTCCCATATCAGATCGAAGGCCCATGAACTGTCGTACCTGCGATCCGGATTGTCTGAACGGATTCCTGCCTGTGAACTGGCATAAATGGTCGCCATCACGCTGTTGTACCAGCTTTCAGGAGAGCGGAGAGTAAGGATCACTTTTGCGTCCGGAAAATGTGTCAACTGCTCGCGCCAAAGGTTGCAGGATGGCCAGTCCACCGTTGCCTGGTAGCCACTGAAAAGCTGATCCCAGTCAATTTGAGTACCAGCGTGGGCCTGACGCCAGAGGGCTCGATGATTGGTATGCTTCCCGACTTCCATCATGTGATAGCACTTGTTAAAGCCGAGTTGCTCTAGTGCGTACTTAAGAGATAGCGTTCCGGTTCGTCCGAAACCTGCCCCGATGACTTTCAATGACATGTAAACCTCCTTTAACGGGCGACCCAACCTTGAACGGGTTCCTGACCTGTTCAAGATCAGCGCGCGGACTTTGGAACAACCGCCCTGGTTGCAGTTAGTTGAGCTTCACGCCAGCACACTCTTGGAATCCACGGACAGTGGCTGGCGATCGACAGCAAGAAATTCGTTGTCCACGTCAGTGTCGAAGTCTGACACCAGGCCGGTAATGGTGCGAGCCAGCAGGCTGCCGATGGCGGGGGCCAGCTTGAAGCCATGGCCACTGAAGCCGTTCGCGAGGTAAAGTCCTGGAATATCACACTTGCCGACGATGGGATGCACGTCAGTGTCGTTGACGGTGTATAGCCCGGTGTAGCCGGTCACGTTGATGGTATCGGGGAGGTCCGGACAACGATGCTTGAAACCGTGCAATCGAGCGGCTTTGAAGTCATCGTCGACCCAATCATGGTAATGGGTTGGATCAACGGTTTCACGTTCATCCTCCTCGCGGGCTGAGCCGAGGACGATCTGCTGACCTCGATTCTGTTCCCTGAAGTAGACTCCGCCGGCTGAATCGCAGCACACCGGGAGCTTACCGGTCAGGTTGCTGGGTCTGTTGATGTGCAGGACCTGTATACGCGTGGGATTCAGCGGCCATCGCTCAGCCAATCCAAGGGGTTCAAGGATCTGGTTGCACCAGGGTCCGTTTGTATTGATCACGGATCCTGCCCCGATCTGTTCACCGCTGGCCAGGACGACGCCCGTTGCCCGCCCTCCTCCGGTCAAGACTCTTTCGACCGGGGAGCTAAATCTGATGTCAAACTGATAAACCCGCGCAGCATCCAGGAGGTCGAAGAGGGCGTCAACAGGGTCGAAGTAGCCTGCTTCTGGTTCAAACAGCAGTCCGTCTGTGGGGTAACACTGGTGCGTTGATCCTCTCTCCAGATCCACGGGCACCGTGCAGGTGCTGAGTGATGGGAAGCGAGTGGTGATCTCATCGTCGGACAGGACTTCGCCCTCGACTCCCAGCCTGTTAAGCCTTGCCTGTTCATCGTCGGCCCACGCCTTGCCTTCTTGGTTTATCCAGAGGGCTCCATCCTGGTGGTATTGACCCCGTGGGGAGTCAATCCGTGTGAATTCCGCCCATTGTCGGTAGGCCCGGATACCGTCGCGGGCCAGTTCTACCATCTGGTCCTGGGAATAACGGTGTCGACAGATAGCAGAGGAAGCTCCGCTGGAACCGGCGCCCAGTGTCGCGGCTGCCTCCAGCACCAGCACGGAACTTCCGGAGCGGCGGGCAATCTGATAGGCCGTGGACAGTCCAATGATACCGGCACCGATGATAATTACGTCATAAGTCATCAGGTCAAGGACTGTATCACAGGGTTGTCGATGTTGCCTGTGGTAGACTCAGGCTTTCTGCTGCTTCCTGATCCATGACTGCTTTATCTCATTATCGATGGTATATCGTCGGCCTGACCCTGGTTAATCAGGCGCTGGCGCTGGGCATCATGATCTATAGTTTTGCCCTGTTCGTCGTGCCGTGGCTCGATGAATATGACGTGTCCCGCAGTACCGTCATGTTCGCGATACTCGCTTTTCAGATCATGACAGGACTCCTGAGTCCATTGATTGGTCAGCTCCTGGACCAGTACGCTATGCGTCGCCTGGTGCTGCTCGGCGTGGTCTGTATGGGGGTAGGGCTGATACTCTTGTCGTTAGCCACCGAGTTCTGGCAGATCATCACCGTCTATCTGCTGGTGCTGCCGATCAGCATGTTGCTGACCGGGACGCTGGCTTCCCAGACCATGATCAGCAAGTGGTTCACGAGCCAGCGTTCATTCGCTATCGCGCTGTCAGCGATAGGTACATCCATAGGCGGCCTGCTGATTCCCTTGGTGACCGCAGCGCTGATCGAACGTTATGCCTGGGATGGCGCTTTGATGGTGCTGGCTGTAGGTTCGCTGGTCGTTCTTATTCCGTTGAATTTCCTGATCCTCCGCGTTGAACCCCCAAGGCAGGACATGACCCAACAGGCAAGCGCTGAGCCCGCCCAGCGGATCTGGACCAGCAAGGAGATCCTGACGTCCCGCGCGTTCTGGATTCCTATCGTCAGCCTGATTCCGCTGAATGCAGCTTTTGGTGGTGTACAGTTCAATCTTGGCGCTTACATGAAGGATCTTGGATACCTGCAGGCAGTTGCGGCTCAGCTGATTTCGCTGACCGCCTTCAGCATGATAGTTGGCAAATTGTTCTTTGGGGCGATGGGGGATCGCGTGGACCATCGTGTGCTTTTCTGGATTATGGCAGTACTTCAGGTCAGTGCATTGATGCTGTACGAAGGTTCTCCGGGCCTTACGGCGCTGATGATTGCAGCGGTTCTGCAGGGGCTTTCGGTAGGAGGTGTGATGCCAATGATGGGCATTGCCTATTCAGCCAGATTCGGTACCCTGTCTTTTGGCAAGATCCTTGGCTATGTGAATCTATTCATGATGGTGGGTAGTTTTGGTTCGATTCTCTCAGGGTGGATATTCGACCTGACGGGCTCCTATGATTCGGCGTTCTGGATATTTGGCGTGATGGTGTTTCCCGGGGTTATTGCGACGGTCTTTCTGCCCCGGGTAAATCAAGTGTCGGGGGAAGCCGGACAGCCCGAGTCATCAGCGTCATGAAAATCTGCACCTGGGCTCCAACGGTTTTTTCCGGCCCCCAGGTGACAGGCCAGAGGACTTCTCGAACCGCACCGACTGGCAAAGCCTTGAATCGCCTGGTCAAGGACCATGTAGCACGTATCGAGTTGCTCGGCGTCACTCATCTACTGATTGCTCAACGTTGGTGGGGTAATGCCAGGGAGATAGAAGCGTCGAGTCTTGACTGCCTGGCAATGACCTCCCATATCGCGGCACATACAGAGCAACTGCAACTGGTGACAGCTATCCATCCGGGCTTTTTTCAACCGGCGGTTGTTGCCAAGTGGGCAGCGACGCTGAGTCAGCTCACTGAGGGCAGGTGGTCCATTAATGTCACCTCCGGCTGGAATCTGGATGAATTCACCATGTACGGGGTTGATGCCCTGGATCATGATGAGCGTTATGAACGGTCTAAGGAATTTATCGAGGTCATGAAAGGGGCATGGAGCCAACGAAAATTCAGTTATGCAGGCGATTATTATCGTGTCGAGGATCTAGTTCTTGAACCCAGGCCCGTTGGTGAACTGGAGATTTTTCAGGGTGGTCAGAGTGATGCAGCGATTGAGATGGCATGTGAATACTCTGACTGGATGTTTTTGAATGGTGGTTCGCTAGAGAAGATCCGGAGCATTATTGATCGTGTAAAGGCAACCGCGGCGGGCCGAGCATTACCGAAGTTCGCGGTATACGGCATCCCGCTCTGTCGCAGTACTGATGAGGAAGCATCCAGGGAAATACAGTCCATGCTTGCTTCGGTTGATAAAGACCTGGTGGCAGCGAGAAAAGCACGGGTTGCCGGCGCGCAAGGCATGTGGGCTTCCGAAGACGATCTCAGTCTCCTCGATTCCAATGAAGGCTACGTAACGGGCCTGATTGGGTCACCTGACACGATTCTTGACCGGATCAGGGCGTTCCGGGATGCGGGGATTGACATGTTCCATTTGCAGCTGGGTGACAGCCTCTTCGAACAGGCTGTATTGCCGGACATGTCCAGGCTCTAGGGCTCTGCATGAAAAGTCTCCACCTTCTGGCAGTATTTTCAGCAGTAGCCCTGGCCGTAGTGATGTTCCTGTTCCTGACCGATAATCTTCCCGGTGATGGGCCGGTAGAGAAAGAAAGCCATGGCCCCGGGAATTATTCGGGTAGCCCGGACGTTAATGGAGTAATCACGGCGGCAGCGGTGCCGGCGAAGCCTGCGCGTGGGTCAGCAGCATCGCCGGATGTCGTAGAAGCAGCAACGGCCAGGCCGGAAACAGGAGACAAGGGGCTGGCAGTCAGTCTCCCAGACCTGCTGGATTATGAAGTCGGTGATGAGATTGATTTGTTGATCCCGCAGGAAGAGCTCATTTATCGAGGCACGATCAGCAGTACTGAAATTACCGGTGCGGGTAATCGGGTGGTATCCGGGTTTTTCGACGGGGACCTTAAGCGACAACGTTTCATATTTACAGTGGGTACGTCCTACACCTTTGGGACCCTGCAGACGGCAAATGGACGCTACCAGTTGAAAACCAGCAATGGAATCGGCCGCATTATTTCGACCGCGGTGATCAACGAAAAACTGGATTTCAGCCTGCCCGACTTTGTGATCCCAGAGCGTCGTGAGCAGCCCCTGGGAGAGCGGAGAGCAGAACCGATAGACCGATGACGTGCGGTTTATCAGGTAAAATAGTCAAGACAGCGGCCGACAACGACTGTCGCCAAGACTGACTAACGCGAAGAACAAGCGTACAAAGAGCGTACAACAAGCGGACAAAGGGCGTAGAAGAGACGTACAAAAGGTGAACGGGTGATTTTACGATGGGGTGTCTGGTTTTGCCTGCTTGCTGCGGGAAGTGTCCTCGCGGAAAGTGCTGATGGCCCTGACCTGGAGCTAATCTGTCCCTGCAGTTATGATGCGGCGTCCTCAAGTTCTGCTTATATCAGTTTTGGTGTCGTGAACCGGGGGTCAGCGGCAACGGGTGAACTGGTGGTTCGCGCTTACGCCCATTCGGAAACCAGCTATTTTGAGTCAGAAGACCCCACTTACCTGGGCGACCTGTGGGTGAGCGCCAGCCTGGAAGGCGATAGCCAGATTGATCTCTCAACGGTGCAGGCCAGCCTGAGGCAGCCGGAAGCCGGTGACTATTTCATTACCTTGCTGCTGCTCGACGACTTCGTCATTAATGACCTGACCCGGACCGGTGACAGGGTGACATTTGGCCGGCTTGCATCCGAGACCTATTCAGATCTGTATTTTGTCTCAGATCCGTCTATTTCCATTGACGGTGATCAGCTGACGTTGAATGTGCCAGGTGTGGGTAACAGTGGGTCAACAGACGAAGTGACAGAAATTTCGCTGGTTGTATCAGATGACGCAGACTTATTTGCCAGTGGCTTTTTCCTGGTGGCGGAATACGGGGGTGTTACCGAGGTCCCGGCGGGAACAGCCAGCGAACCTGAGACGGTGCAATACACAGTCAGTGAACCCCCGGCGGGCTTTGAGTATTACCACCTGGTTGTCACGGATGGAGAGTTCACGACCTTGTTGCACACCGTTAGTGCCCCGGATGTTGACTATGACAGACTGGACTTTGTCGGTGCAGGTATCGACCTGCTCGTTGATTCTGATGGTGATGGCGTTGCAGACGACAACGAAACACTGATGGGCACTGATCCCGGAATCGGCTCATCAACACCGGGTATGAGTTATATCGATATTCTGGCCGTGTATAGCGATGAAGTGACCAACCACTATGGGTCTGAATCCGATGTCATGACAAGGCTTGATCACCTGATTGCTGTGTCCAACGCCTCATTTGAAGACAGTCAGGTGGATATCGTGCTCCGCCTGGTGAGTGCGGTAGAACTGGATATGGATACCAGCCAGGACATGAGCCAATGGCTTGATGCAGCCGAGGGTGGAGAGGGTGTTTTCAGTGATCTCCAGCAACGCCGGCAGGAAGCAGGCGCTGACCTCATCACCATGTTTCGCCTCTATGATGACCTTAATCTTTGTGGTCTTGCAACACTTGGTGGGTTTGCAACGCAGGGCCTGATGACGCGCTCAGAGCATATCTCGGCCACTTTCATCGAATTTGATGAGTGCGGTGACATCACGTTGATTCATGAGATCGGTCATAACCTGGGACTTGGCCACTCGTTCCGACAGAATGAAACGGGGACCTTCACGTGGTCTCGCGGTCACGGTGAAGTGGGTTCGTTTTCGACGCTGATGGGATATGCATCAGAGTTCTCTGTTTTTCTTGAACTGCCTTACTTTTCCAATCCTGAGGTTAGTCTCTGCGAGGGTTCCCCTTGCGGCATCAGGGTGGGTGAGCCAGCCGCTGCGGAATCGGCAAGAAGCCTGAACGCTGTGCGCTTTCAGGTTGCGGCCTTTAATACGTCGGCGGACGCTGATACTGATGGAGATGGTGTTCCCGATGATCTTGATGCTTTTATAGATGATCCAGCGGAATCAGTCGATTTCGATGCTGATGGCCTCGGGGACAATGCTGACTATGATGATGACAATGATGGCATCCCAGACAATTATGAAATCGCGCAGGGGCTGGATCCGCTCACTGACGACAGCAGCCTTGACACTAACAACAATGGCCTGACCAATCTTGAAGATTATCTCGCTGTGCCCAGGGCGAGCCAGTTCCTGCAGACTAATTCTGCCAGTGCGAATATCTCTCAGGTCCATATTGTGAACACGTCTTCGGAGGACCAGAATTTTGTGGGCACCCTGTTCAATGGTGATGGTGAACAACTGGGTACTGGCGAGCAGGCTCTAGGTGCATCGGTGGTATCCAAGGGGCGGCTGGTGCTGGCGTCTGATGACCTGGAAGTGCTCTTTGGAACCACTACATGGAAAGGGCCTGCGATGCTGGAAATCAGCGGTGATGCCAGTTTTGCTGTCATGACCAAGCTGGAGAGCCCGAGCGGGCTGGTCAGTAACACCAATTGCGTCAGGCAGGATCGATCAGTGAATATCGAGGGCTTCGAGTCTGATGTCCTGACATTTGTCAGGTTCATCAACACCGGCTATGAGATGCTAGAGGGTATCAGCGGGACCCTCTATGACACGGACGGCAATGTGATCGGCACGGCGGACGCTGAGTTCCTCAGATCACTGCCGCCAAAGTCGCAGACCTGGGTTAACCGGAATGATTTCGCTGAGAGCGTCGGCGCTGAATGGCAGGGCGAGGCCATGTTGGAAGTCGCGGACATCGCCGATCTGAGTTTATTGAATCTGAATTTTGTCAATGGCGAAACCTTCTTCAATTTCAGTTGTTTCGAAGGATCGGGGAGTGGCAGGGTGTACCTGCAGACGACCTCTTCCAGTGACAACATCTCTCTCACTCATATTGTCAATACAGACGGTTCGAGCCAGCAGTTCACAGGCACCCTGTACGCTAATGACGGCACTCAGCTTGGTGGAGCCAATCTACCTCTGCATACCGGCAGTGTAGCCTCGAAAGGGCGGCTGATACTGTCCTCCGAGATGATTGAAGAAATTTTCAAGATCGACCCGTGGCGAGGACCTGCCATGCTGGAGGTTCAGGGAAGCGGCAGCTTTGAGCTGATGACTAAACTGACGAGTCCGAGTGGCCTGATCAGCAACACCAATTGCGTTCGGCGTGATCAGGTCCACAATATTGAAGGCGCTGACTCACCGGATACGACGTTTGTACGATTGATTAATGTTGGCGACCAGGCGATCGACGTGGTTCGCGGATCGTTGTTCGATGCTGCGGGAGCAGTCATTGGAGAGACTGATGAAATTTTGTGGGAGAATTTGTCGGCCAAAGAGCAGGTCTGGATGAACAGAGATGATTTCGCGGATATTTTCGGTGGTTGGAATGGTGAAGCCCTGCTCGCGATTGCACCGCTTGAAGCGGGTGACGACCTGAGGCTGCTCAATCTCAACTACATCAACAGCGAGACTTTCTTTAATTTTTCCTGTTACGAGGTTTCGAACTGATCGCTGACAGGCTCAAAACAGATTCATCTGCTGTGGATGACGTATGAACTGGCTGCAATCTAACTCGAAGCGGTTTTCGCTGGCATCAAAGCTCAATTGGCGATGGCTAATGCGCCACCTTTGCCGCAGCAGTGAAGCAAATTCACCTGAACCTGTCATCCTCAGGCCAAACTCACCCTGGTAATCTTTACCGTCGCGGCTCTGACGGATGACGCTCATCACTTTCGTGGCGCGGTCAGGGAAATGCGCCTGCAGCCAGT
>CAXPUI010000644.1:0-3841 GCA_964220205.1 Candidatus Allofontibacter communis
GTCCCTACGAGCTGGAAGCATATTATCAACCGGATGCGCCTAGGTTCCAGTATTCCGGGCGGCCCTACAGACTGGCCTACATGGGTCGGCTCCTCGACCGAACGGCTAATCCGGATCTTGCAGGTCAGGTGGTGCCACTGCCGGTGATCCTGGCGCGAGCGGGTGACGATGCTGTCGCCATCCAGGTTGATCGTGTCATCGGTTCGCGCGAGGTAGTGGTTAAAGCGCTTGGTTCCCAGTTCGATGATGTCAGCGGTGTCTCCGGAGCAACGGTCCTTGGCGATGGCAGCATTGTCATCATTCTTGATTGTCTGGCACTGTTGCGTGGCTATGATTTCGAGGGTGGCCCTGTGGATTCTTGTCACGACGAGCAGCAGGTCGAAGTCGATAGTGGCGTTAGAACAGTCATGATCGTCGATGACTCAGTGACTGTCCGGAAAGTGACCTCTCGATTAATGGAACGGCATGGTTATGAAGTATTAACAGCCAAAGACGGTGTTGATGCAATGGAACAACTGCAGGAGACAAGACCCGATATCATGTTGCTAGACATTGAGATGCCTCGTATGGATGGTTTTGAAGTGCTTCGTTCGGTGCGGCGTGATGAGTCCATGAAAGAACTGCCCATTGTCATGATTACCTCCAGGACGGGAGATAAACATCGCGAACAGGCGATAGAACTTGGTGTTGATCACTACCTGGGCAAACCCTTCCAGGAAACCAACTTGATGGCAACAATTGAAACTATCCTGGACCAGGGTGATGTCGGGGAATCCTGATTAGGGGAAATATGTCGGACCAGACTGAACACCTTGGCGTTTGTATGCTTCGTTTACAGAAGCAGGGCCTGATTGTTCCTGCTGATACAATCGCTGAGGTTATTGATTATGAACCGTTGCAACGCGTCGAAGATTCGCCAGACTGGTTGTTGGGTCTTTTGGGTTGGCGCGGTGTGCAGGTCCCGGTGATTGCTTTTGAAATGCTGACGTTGGCCCGCGCCAGTTTCTCACTCGTCAGTGTCTCTTCGGCGGTTCTTGTGATTTTACGAGGTGTGAGTGATCAAAACGCGCTGCCCTATTACGCGCTCGTCTCACAAGTTTACCCGGCGTTCAGCGAGGCCAGCAGAGAGATGCTGTTTGCCATTGATGAAGCGGTTGAGTTCACTGAACTTTGCCGAGTCAGGTTTCGTGATGAGGTTTTATCAATACCCGACCTTGACGCTGTTGAAAAAGCAGCGATTGAGGCAGTCGTCAACCAGAAAAGTCTCCCCAGGCCTGATGAATAGCCGAAAGGGCCACACTGGGTGCTGTTTCACCTCGTAGAATTCGACTGCCCAGTTTCAATTGGTGGAATCCACTTTGTGATGCAAGCTGGAGTTCAGCCTCAGCAAAGCCGCCTTCTGGCCCGGTGACGACCGCGACGGATCCTGTCCTGGATACATCTGGCAGGCCTGAACCAAGCTGAGTAGCAATGAGTTTCAGATCTGTCTTTGTGCTCTTCAACCAGCTCGCGAGAGTAACCGCAGGCAGGAAGGCAGGTATGCGATTCAGGCCGCATTGTTCGCAGGCCGCAACAATGACCTGATGCCAATGGTCATGACGATTTTCGATGATGCGATGGGCGACTGTGCAGTGCTCGCTTATCAAAGGTGTGAGGCTGTGAACGCCCAGCTCTACACTTCGTGCAATCGCGCGATCCATCGCATCGCGTTTCAGGACACACAGGCCCAGATTGACCTCTATGCTGGCGGCTCGAGAAACATCGTCGTAGGTCATGAGGTTAACAATGGCTGATTTCTTTGAGATGGTTTCTAGAACGCCATGCAACTCACCGCCGCGGCCATTGAAAGCGATAATGCTGTCTCCTGGCTTGAGGCGCAATACAGTCAGGAGATGATGCGAGACATTCTGCGGTAAGGTAAGTTTCAACCCTGGATTGAGCTCGGCGTCGATGAAGAAACGCGGCTTGCTCACGACAAACCCAGGTTATCCCAGATGGCCAGGGAAGGTAGCGCCTGGTTCAGAGTATAGAAATGTAAACCGGGAGCGTCATTGTCCAGCAGTTGCTGGCACATGTTGGTAACGACATCTGCGCCGAATGCCTTTAGCGCGTCAGGATCCTTTTCAAGCGTCTGAAGGTTCTTATCCAGCCATCGTGGAATCTCGGCGCCACATAAGTTCGAAAACCGGACGAGACCCTGCACGTTCGTAATAGGCATAATCCCAGGTACGATCGGCACGTCGATGCCGGCTCGCAGGCAAAGGTCGCGGTACCGGAAGTAGGCATCTGCGTTGTAGAAGTACTGGGTGATTGCGCTGTTTGCACCAGCGTCGATTTTGGCTTTGAAGTAGTGAATCTCGCTATCGACCGAGTCCGATTCAGGGTGGATCTCAGGGTAGGCGGCAACATCGATATGAAAGTGGTCGCCAGTGGTCTCGCGAATATAGCGGACGAGTTCATTGGCATGGACCATGCTCCTCCCAGTACCGATGCCAGAAGGCCGATCTCCCCGCAAAGCGACGAGACGCTGCACGCCTGCAGATCTATAGGTGTCAAGGAGTTCATCGATAACGTCGAGCTGATCACCCCCGAACGATAAGTGTGGGGCCATGGGTGTACCATTCCCCGAGAGTTCCAGGATAGCCTGTTGCGTCCCGTCCTTGGTCGACCCCCCCGCCCCGTAGGTCACTGAACAGAAATGTGGTTTGAGTGGCTGCAGGCGACCATGAGTCCGTCTCAACTTTTCAAGCGCTTCTTCCGTTCGAGGTGCGGAGTATTCAAAACTGAAGAGATGTTCAGTCATTTTGAAGAAAACCTCAGATCCTTGAAATTACACCCTCTGGTCTCTGACTCGCAGGTGGCAATCAGCGGGCAAGCAGATCTTTTTTGTCTGTCCGCTCCCAGGTGAAATCGGGATCTTCCCTGCCGAAGTGTCCATAGGCAGCGGTTTTTCGGTAGATGGGCCGTTTAAGGTCCAGCATATCGATGAGGCCCTTGGGTCTGAGGTCGAAATGCTCGGCGATCAGTTCTTCGATGGCCTGTTCACTGATTGTGCCTGTGCCGAATGTGTTGACGCTGATGGAAGTAGGTTCTGCGACGCCGATAGCGTAAGAGACCTGAATTTCGCAGCGTCTGGCCAGGCCAGCGGCGACGATATTTTTGGCAACGTATCGGCCGGCATAAGCTGCGCTGCGATCGACTTTTGAGGGGTCTTTACCCGAAAAAGCACCGCCGCCGTGGCGAGCCATGCCTCCGTAAGTGTCCACGATAATCTTCCGTCCGGTAAGACCGCAGTCGCCTACGGGTCCACCGACTACAAAGTTACCGGTCGGGTTGATGAAATACTTTGTGTCTTGATGCAGCCAGTTGTCCGGGAGAATGGGCTTGATGATTTCCTCCATGACTGCTTCATGCAGCTCATCCTGACTGACGTCAGGAGAATGCTGAGTGGACAGGACCACGGCATCGATGGCCACGGGTTGGCCGGCATCGTCGTAACGGAAGGAGATCTGGCTTTTTGCATCGGGCCGCAGGAAGTTGAGCTTACCCGACTTCCGAACCTGGGCCTGTTGTTCGACCAAGCGGTGAGAGTAGGTGATTGGGGCGGGCATAAGCACGTCGGTTTCATCTGAAGCATAACCAAACATTAACCCCTGGTCGCCGGCTCCCTGTTCATGATCTGAAGTCTCGTCTACTCCCATAGCAATATCGGGAGACTGCTTGCCAATCGCGTTGATGATTGCGCAGGAAGCTCCGTCGAAGCCAACATCGGAGCTGTTATAGCCGATATCCATAATGACCTCTCGACACAGGGATTCCAGATCGATCCAGGCGTCAGTGG
>CAXPUI010000645.1:0-4602 GCA_964220205.1 Candidatus Allofontibacter communis
TCGGAGCAGGTCTGGAAACTTCGGAAGATCTGATCAGGTTGGGAGCCGCCCCTGTCTCAGGTATAAAGGTGTTTTTTGCCGGAGAATACCCATGACCAGCCGCCTCGCGCCAAAAACCTACGAAGACCTGTCACCAGAACAGCAGGCGCAGTTCGACCGCATCGCTAAATCCCGCAAACCACGCGCAGATGGCCAGTTTGGGGGACCGTTCGATCCATGGCTCCGGAGTCCGGAGGTGGCCCAGCGCGCAATGAGCCTCGGTAACTTCGTCTGGGAAAGGACGGCTGTTGGACGTCGAATCGTCGAACTCGCAATCATTGTGACCGGCCGCCACTGGCGTAGTAATGTCGAATGGGTTGCCCATGCAAAGATGGCTGCCGCTGAAGGGGTATCTGAGGCAGTTATCCAGTCGGTTTTTGACCAGGCAGAGCCACCGGCAGACGCACCTGAGGATGAGAAGCTCACCATCGCTGTCTGTCGTGCGCTGCATGAGACAAAAGATCTGCCACTACCCCTTTATCACCAGGCAGTCGAGCAATGGGGAGAGACAGGTCTGATGGATATCATCCAGACCATAGGGTTTTACACATTCGTATCAATGACGCTCAATACGTTCAACATCCCTACCGCCGAAGGAGATCCAACGCCATTCCCGCGTGACGAATAAGGGAATACAGGTTCTGGCCTTTACCTAGTAACAAGCACCCGTATAGCCCAGCTGAGATACACACATAATGAGGGTATCTCTGAAGATCGATGAACACCGCCTGGACCTCAAAGCGCCAGGAGGCAGGTTCCCTTATTGGAGTGCATGTGTTTCAAGATGCTCGATGAGCAGCGCGGTAAGTTTTTCGGGCGCGGCTTGGAGAATTGGCTGATGTACGTCTTCCAGCACTTCAAATCGATAAGCACCCGTCACCTGGTTTTGGTTTAACCTGGCGGCTACTGGGGATATGTTGGCCGAATCGGGCGGCCAGACATAGAGCGTCGGCATGGGGCACTTTGGCAGTCTGTCCCTCTGCCAGAGGGGTATAGCTCTATAGTAATTATAGACCGCTTGCAGAGCTTCATCGTTATCAAGCGCCTTGCGATAGGGCTCGGTTTCTTCCAGCGGCAAACCCTGTTTCTCCAGCATGCGATGAAACATGGACCTCTCGTTTCCCGCCTTGCTCGAATCGTCAAAATAGCTGAAGCGTTGACGTTGATCGCTGGCATTGGCCTTGGATTCTTGAGCCGCTTCAAAGAACGCACCTTGATGGGGGATGTTCAGGCACGCAAGAGTAAGCACCCTGCCTGGATTGAGCGCCGCCAACCGCCAGGCCATGGTGGCACCAATGCTTGTTCCCATCAGGTGAAATTTGGCACCTTCGCCTTTTACTGCATCCACAATGGCAAGGACATCGTCAACATATTCCTGGACGTGGTATGACTCAACGCCGAGTGGTCTCGCACCATCACAGAATCCGCGTAAATCAGGCGCCACAACATGAAACCCAAGCTCAGCCATCGGCGGTATCTGGTGGTGCCACTCCCAGCAGTTACGAGGCAGACCATGTAGCAGAATGATCAAATCACCCTCCTCCGGCCCGTCTGATAATGCTTCAAACTCAAGACCACGGGCGGCAACTTTTATGTGCTTCATGCGCATACCTACCCGGATTCTCGTCGCGGCAGGCAGTCTCTAGTCGTCATCGTCTCTGTACTTGTTACCAAAGGTTTCCTCACGCCACCTGAGGGCTTCTTTAAGTCCATCTCGTTCGGCCCGGCGCATGAACTCATCGCCTCCTTCACCATCAGGGCCTCTGGAGGTGTAGAGACCCTGGTCTCGAAAGCTGGACAGCGCCAGTAGATCCACACTCGTTGCGATGCCTGTTTTGAACCCCATGACCTCAAACTGACGATTGATACTCCGCTTGGTCATCATGATGAGATCAGTCGGCGTCAGCGCTATCAGTTGAGCCAACTCTTCAGTCCTTGCTTCGAGCTGATCTTCCGGTACCGACTCTGACGCCCACTGGCATTGAACGGCTTCAAGGCCACTCATCGGTTCCGACGTGAACATGTAGTACTTGGCTTTCGTCATGCCGACGAGCCACGGAATGTATTGCAAATTCCCGGGCGACCAATTTCGACCGACAGGCCAACCAATTTTAGCATCGTCAGCCACTATCCTGAGGTCGCAGAATCCCGCCAGTTCGGTACCACCGGCAAGGCAGGCTCCGTGGATCTGCGCGATCACAGGTTTCTGCAGGTCAAACAGGGTCATGTAGACACGGGCATGTTCCAGGTCATAGGACTGCCAGAGCCGGTCCCGCTGTTTGTTGATATAGCCTCCCGGCGGCATGTTGCGCTGACGCTCACCCCGCTTAACAGGGGTAATATCATAACCAGCACAGAAACTCGGCCCCTGCCCCTTGATTATGATCACCCTGATGTCATCGTCGAGTTCCAGCAGCTTTGCTGCCATTTCTATCTGCAGCAGTCTTTCATAACCAAGCGGGTTCCGCTTTTCCGGCGAATTGAGAACGATTCGGCCTATCGGTGCATCCCGTTCGATCTCGATGAGATCGAACTCCGGCATTTCCACATTCTCACGCCGGTAAGGCGGCGACCACTTCACCATGCGCGGTTGTTCCCGGCGTTCGTAGCCTTCGGGTTTGTCTTCTTCAGTACTCATTTTCTTTTCTTCCTGTCCTAAATTGCCGGATCAACGTTGAGCCTTGCGAGCTCAGCCATCAACCGGAGCGCCTCTTCATTCCCGCTGACGGTAAACCCGGTAATGCCGCTGTCTTCCCAATCTTGAAATCGTTTCTTGATGCGGGCCCGATCACCTATCAGCGCACCCTGATCAACAAATTCATCGGGTACCGCTTCAATCGCCTCACGCTTATGTTTGGCCAGATACAATTCCTGGATGCGTTCCGCTGCATCACCATATCCGCGGCGGATCATCATTTCCTTGTGAAAATTCTTGTTTTTGTGACCCATTCCGCCGACATAAAGCGCAATCCCGGGTTTCAGACGGTTGAGCGCCCCCTCGACATCGTCTGTCACCATGACTGCTCCACCCGCCTGAGTTTCAAACTGGCTGTGGTCCTTGCCCGCCTTGGAAAGTCCGGCCTCCACCCAGGGCTCGTAGGTTTTTACGGTCTCAGGAACTAATCCTAGGGGCAGCCAGCCATCGGCGATTTCTGCTGTCAACTTAACCGTGGATTCCATGCCGGTACCCAGCCAGATCGGGATATCCGGATTCATGTGGAGGATCGATTTAAGGGGCTTGCCGACGCCCATTGCGCCTTCTCCCTCGTAGGGTAACGAAATCTCCCTGCCTTCATGAACCACAGGTTCTTCCCTAGCCAGGATCTTCTTCATGATCGTGACGTAATCTTTGATTAGATAATAAGGTTTACCCCAGGGCTGCCCGTACCAACCCTCGACAATCTGTGGACCGGATACGCCGAGGCCGCAGATAACCCGCCCCCCTCCTGCCAGGGCATCAATGGTCGCAATGGTCATGGCTGCATTGGCAGGTGTGCGTCCCGCCAACTGAATCACACCGGTGCCGAGTTTTATCCTTTCTGTCTTTGCAGCCCGGTAGGCCCATGGTGTCAACGCATCAGAGCCGTAGGCTTCGGCCGTCCAGACACTGTCGTAGCCAAGTTGTTCAGCTAGCTGCACCTTCTCAACAGGCAGTCTCATCTCCCCGCCCGAGTACCCAATACTTAAACCCAGTTTCATAGTTTCTCCTTTCCCGCAGATAGCCAATCAGTCAATACTAGTATACTGTTTTAGTCACAAACAACCGCAGGCGCGCACTTGTAACTGCTGTTCTTGTCGGTCATTGATCAGATAAAAATAACTATGATACTGTTTAACCCAAATCTTGCACGTACCCTGTTACGCGAGCAATTGGTTCCGAACTGCCCGGAGGCTGAAACTCATGACCACTTATGATGGAAAAATATTCGATGCAGACAATCACTATTACGAGGCTCACGATGCCTTTACCCGTCACGTGCCGAAAAAAATGCAGTCGAGGTGTGTCCAGTGGGTAGAACTGGAAAACGGCCGCCGATATCACTGTATCGGCGGGAAGATTGATCGGACTAACAATCCTAGCTTCAACCCAAGTTCCAAACCGGGTGTACTCCATGAGTATTTCAACGGCAATCCACGAGGCATGACGACGGCAGAACTCGTCCGGTCTTCACTTGAGCCGATGCCACCCGAGTACATGGACCGAGACGCCCGTGTCGCGCGCATCGAGGAACAGGGCCTGGAAGGTGCATGGCTGTTCCCCACCCAGGGCGTGCTGTACGAGGAGTATCTCAAGAAAGATATTGATGCCCTGTGTACGACTTTCACTGCCTTTAACCGTTGGCTCTCCGAGGATTGGGGTATTGTCTACCAGGACAAGATCTTCACTTCGCCTTATATCAGCCTGGCCGATGTCGACTGGGCCTGCAGTGAACTGGAATGGGCACTCGAGCAGGACGCACGAACTGTCGTCATGCGCCCATCAGCGGTGTTTACTCGCAACGGACCACGCAATCCTGCTCATCCTGATTTCGATCCATTCTGGTCCAGAGTTAACGAGGCTGG
>CAXPUI010000646.1:0-2968 GCA_964220205.1 Candidatus Allofontibacter communis
GATGCCGCTATTTTTATCCTCGGCCTGCCACGAGCGGGTTCAACCTTGCTTGAACAGATACTCGCTAGTCATTCGTGGGTTGAAGCGACAGCAGAGCTGCCATTTATCGGGCAAATTGCCACTGAAGTCGCTGGCAGGCGTAAACGCACTGATGACATTATTTACCCGGCTATTGTCCAGGATCTTGATGAAGAGCAGCGAGAGGAATTAGGTCAGCATTATCTTGACCGTGCGATGATTTACCGTACCGATAAACCGCGCTTTATAGACAAGCTTCCTAACAACTTTATGCACGTGGCCCTGATCAAGCGTATTCTGCCAAATGCCACTATCATCGATGCGCGGCGTGAGCCTCTGGCGGCGTGCTTCGCTAATTTCAAGCAGCTGTTTGCACAGGGACAGGAATTTACCTACAGCCAGGAAGACATCGCCAACTACTATGCAGACTATATCCGGCTTATGGATCACTGGCACTCAATCCTGCCTGGACAAGTGCTCACCGTGCAGTACGAAGAGGTTGTGGAAGACCTTGAGACACAGGTGCGGCGCATACTCGATCACTGCGGGCTCCCGTTTGAGGAAGCATGCCTGCGTTACTATGAAAAAGATCGCGCAGTTCGTACCGCCAGTTCTGAACAGGTCCGCCAACCGATTTACCGAGATGCGATGAAGCAGTGGGAGAATTACGAAGCTCACCTTGGGCCGATGGTGGAGGTTCTTCGGGGACGGGGCGTTATTTGATCAGGAGGCAAAATGAGAGACTTGAAGGGTAAAGTAGCGTGGGTCACGGGCGCTGGCACGGGCATTGGTGAAGGTGGTGCAGTGGCACTCGCTGATGCCGGCATGCACGTCGTGTTGTCAGGACGTCGAACAGAAAAGCTGGAACAGGTCGCCGCGCGATGCCAGGGGCGGGCCTCAATCGAACCGTTAGATGTTGCCGACAAGGATGCCGTGGATGCAGTTGTGCAACGCATCCTTGCTGCTCACGGGCGGATAGATGTGATGGTGGTGAGTGCCGGTATCAACGTGAAGAATCGAAACTGGCATAACGTCACGCTTGAAGACTGGGATTCTGTTATTCGCATCGACCTTGATGGCGCCTTTTATTGTTGCAAAGCCGTTTTGCCAACAATGAAAGAGCAGGGTGAGGGGTTGATCATCAACATCTCTTCATGGGCAGGCAAGCACGTCAGTATCGTAACCGGGCCAGCTTACACGGCAGCGAAGCATGCAATGAACGCCATGAATGAAAGTCTCAACATGGAGGCATGCATGTACGGCGTGCGGGCGACGGCGATTTGTCCTGGAGAGGTGGCGACACCGATTCTCGACAATCGCCCCATCCCTGTGAGCCAGGAGGATCGCGACATGATGGTGCAGTCCGACGATTGTGGCGAAGTGATCCGGTTCTTGGCGGAACTGCCTGAACATGTCTGCATCAACGAACTGACCATCAGCCCCACGTGGAATCGTGGCTATGTTGCCGCGGCCAGGTCGCAGCTGCCTCAGGACTGAGGTTAAGCCGGGTGAACTCAGAACGGTTATGGGCGCTGGCCGCGGGCTGTGTGCCTGATGTAGCTCCCTGGGAGATTCCGCGTATTGCTCGAGAAGCGGGGTTCGATTCCTCTGGGTTGTGGGTTGATCCCGACGCCGGTTGGGGCAAAGAAGCGCTGCGGCGAACTCGCCAGTGCCTCAGCGATACGGGTATCGAGTTGATCGATGTAGAACCGCTATGGCTTGGGAAATCTGAAGCGTTGCAAAAAACAGTGGTCGAAGCGGGTATCGAACTGGGTGCTCGCAATGTTCTTGTCGTATCCCGTGAGCCTGAACTTCACCTTGCGCAGGCACGGTTTGAGAGTCTTTGTAAGTTTGCAGAGGATCAAATCCGGCTTGTTCTTGAGTTTGGTGTTTTTACCGAAGTGAAAACGATGAGCGCAGCGATCGACTTTGTTCGGCAAGTAGGCTCTGAAACAGGTGGGGTGCTGATAGATCAGATGCACCTTAATCGTTCCGGGGAAGCGTTGCCCGACCTGGATGATCCCCGTTTTCCCTATATACAGGCCTGTGATTTCTATGCTGATTCAAAAACCAAGGAAGGCATGGACTATATCGTTGCGGCGGTTGATGAACGATGTCCGCTGGGTGAGGGCGATGCCTCGACAGCACAGACTGATGCCATAAGAGACAGCACTCTGGACGTCAGTCTTGAAATTCGCTCGAAGACCCTCAGGGAGAGTTACCCGGACCCGGTTGAGAGGGCCCGTCAGATTTTTCATCGCTGCCCCGAGAGGGTATAGCCCAATAACCACTGCATTCGAATACTATTGGTCAATCGGTCCGTTGGTACACTAGCTTGTTCACCGCGTGGCGTGGCGTCATGAAAGGTCAGGCAACCCGACAGCAAAAGCCGGTTTCTCAGCGGCGTTTTTGACGCGTACTTCACCGTTTTCACCATGGAGCAGCAGGTCCACTATTTCCGCTGCCATCACTTCAGTTGACATGACATTGAACTCAGGTGCCCTGTACTCGTCCGGGACAATCTGGGTATCCGTGACACCAGGACAGATGACATTGATTCGAACCGAGGAGCCGGCATTGGCTGCCGAAACTGCACGGCCGAAACCAATGACCGCGTATTTGGTCGCGGTATACATGGGGTCTACAGGCACAACACTTAATCCTGCGGTCGATGCGGTGAGTGTGATGCCGCCACCCTTTTCGCGCATCAGCGGCAGGGCTGTTTTCATACCATGAAACACGCCGTTCAGGGTAATGCCGACGATCTTGTGATACTGGGCTTCCGTGAGATCTTCAATCGCGATGTACGGGGTGTTGGTAGGAACGGTCATGATCCCTGCGTTCAGGTGAACATAGTCCGGTGTGCCGAGCTCATCACAGCAGGTTTTGAAGGCCGCTTCCACGGACGCCAGGCTGGCAACGTCGCAGTGTATATACCGGCCACCAATCT
>CAXPUI010000647.1:0-2963 GCA_964220205.1 Candidatus Allofontibacter communis
GGATCACCCCCTGAATTGAAATGATAGGTGGATGTCGGGTAGAGCTCCGCCTGCACCGCATGATACAAGCGCGATATTGGCGAGCTGGAATCACCTTTCATCTCATTATAAACAACCCCTTTAAAAACCAGCGGCGAAGACGGATCTCCAGGAGACTCGAACTCAACGCGATGGCCTTCCTGGGCCAAATCGAGGGGATCAAGCCGCGAAAAAAATACTGCATCCAGGTAGACCTCCATCAGATTGAAGTAATCCTTGCGGTTCTGGCTGGCAAATGGATAGGCCGTATAGTCACTGGTCGTGAAAGCGTTCATAAATGTGTTAAGGGAACGGCGGATCATCGTAAAGAACGGGTCCCTGACCGGAAATTTTTCGCTACCGCAAAGCGCTGTATGTTCCAGTATGTGCGCGACACCTCTCGAATCACCCGGCACGGTCCTGAACGCAACCATGAAGACGTTCTCGTCGCAGTCATTTGCCAGGTGGAAATGCCTGGCGCCTGAGTCGTGTTCATATTCTTCAACGGTCAGATTTAACGCGGGTACCGGTTGGGAACGTCGTAAGCTAAAACCTGCTGCCATGATCAATTCCTCTCAGGATGTTCAAGACGAAACCTGTCCCAATAGTCATCGATGGTAGCCCGCACCTCCTGGCGTAACAGCAGAATGGAAAAGAGATTGGGTATGGTCATCAGGGCAATGGTAATCGCAGATACCAGCCAGATCAGCGAGGTATCCGCGACTGCAGCCAGGAAAAAGCCGATAACATACAACAGGCGGTAAGGCGTGACCGATCCGGCGCCGAACAGATAGGTCATGGCACGATCGCCGTAATACGACCAGGCAACGGCCGTAGTAAAGGCGAACAATACCAGCCCTAAAGAGACGATGAACTTGCCGCTCTCACCGAAAACCCCTCGCGTGAAGGCCTCAGAGGTCAAATCTACTGAATGGATCAGCGACCTGCCTCGTACCTGAACCTGGTCCGCCAGCTGCCCCTCACTGACTTTCAGGGTGCCGGTATACGCTCGCTCATCGACAGAATAGGTAACGTTCTCCGCGATTGAGCGGTTATGGAGCAGCGTGTAACCACCAGAGACAGCTCTGCCATCGACCACTTCAACCTCACCGGTAAACAATCCAACTCTTTCACCAAAATTCAGGTGATGAAAGAGTGCCGCCCGGTCTTCGGAGTCCGTCTCGTCATAACTGCCAGCGACATACTGCATGTCGAATGGCTGAAAGTCGTTCTCGATTTTTTCAGTCCACACCCCGGAAGACAAACTGACCAACCCCGTCAGGGTGCAAATAATGATGGTGTCCAGGAACGGCTCGAGAATTGACACCATGCCTTCAGACACAGGTTCATCCGTCTTTGCAGCAGCATGCGCAATGGGTGCACTGCCCTGTCCCGCCTCATTTGAATAAAGTCCGCGGTTTACCCCTCGATTAAAGGCATAAGCGAAACTCGCTCCCAGAAACCCACCTGCGGCTGCCGAACCGGCAAAGGCGTCCTGAAACACTGCAACCAGCGAGGCGCCTACCTGAGGCAGGTTAAGGAAGATCACGCCAAGCCCACCCACGAAATAGATGACCGCCATGGTCGGCACGAGCTTCTCAGCGACCTGCACGATCCTCTTTATCCCGCCAAGGATGACCAGGCCAAGCAGCAGCGCAAGCACGCCGCCAGTCAACCACACCGGCACGCCGAAAGCAGTCTCAATGCCGCTGGCGATATTATTGCTCTGCGGCATGTTGCCTGTACCGAAAGAGCTGACGACGGTGGCAATCGCAAAGAAAACAGCCAGCCACTTCATGTTAAGGCGACGTTCCATAACATACATCGGACCGCCGGCAATAAAGCCCTTGTCATCAACCGTGCGATACTTATGCGACAGGGTTACCTCGACAAACTTGGTCGTCATGCCAAAGAAGGCGGTCATCCACATCCAGAAAAGCGCTGCAGGCCCGCCGAGGTATATTGCCAGCGCTACACCACCGATGTTGCCTGTACCTACCGTCCCCGAGATAGCGGTGGAAAGCGCCTGAAAGTGCGTCGCATCTCCAGGGGCACCATCCTTGTCGTATTTGCCGCGCACAACCCGCAGAGCATGACTGAAGAATCGGAGTTGGGGAAACTTCAGGTAGAGCGTAAAAAAAACACCGGTCCCCAATAACAGAAAAGGAAAGTACTGTGCCGAACCCAGCAGGGAGTCGAGCAGAGAGAGACCGTCAGTCACTGCTGCCATAAAGTCATTCATAGTGAGAATCGCGAGTCCTAAGAGCGACGAACCTTAGCAAATTCACAAATCTGCCGCAGCAGCGTTACAACACCACGGGCACAATCATACGGATGGGGATACCATAGGCATCCCGGTTCTGACTGGGGACAACCAGGCGTTGTTTTCTGCCCAGGCCGACCACCATCAGCACCATGGCATCAACGATATCGTCACGACCCAATTGACGACGTGGAAAGGAATTTTCTGCGCTAATGAATAGTTCCCGCGCATCGGGTCGCGCCCGACCCAGAATAGCAAGACGTTCTTCAATGCCTGCCCGGGTTTTCTTTGACGTCTTTAACACTGACCGGTTGAGAACACCAAATGCGAGCTCTGGGTGAGACTCCATGACTCGGCGCCTTGCATGACTCTGCTGCCGCAGAACCCCGTCAACCTCCCTGATCTTTCTGCAAAGGAACCAGGATTGTTTGGACAACTTCTTGCCGGTTACCGCCAGGTTAATGTCACAGGCAGATTGATAGCTGCTTGCATATACCGCCTGTCTGCAAGGTACTGAAAACAGACTGCCCGCTCGCACTGATTGATGGCGGCGGACCAGACTTTCCAGGCGACGTTCAACGTCCGGCAGGCCGATGGGCACATCGACATAAAGACGGCCGCTATCAGCCACTTGGAGCAAGGCCTCAAAGTCGGGTGCAAGGCAAAGGTCCCCCTGGCTGGA
>CAXPUI010000648.1:0-7716 GCA_964220205.1 Candidatus Allofontibacter communis
CTGCCGATTAAATCACTGATCTGTGGTGTTTCACTCACGTGGCTGCTGGCAGCGACAACATTTCCACCGTAGCTCCGGAAAAATTGCGCGCCCTTGTTACCGATCAGGCAGAGGTCATATTCAACACCTGCTTCCGACTGAGTCTTGAGGTCCTGAACAACCTGTTTAAGAAGATTGACATTCAATCCACCACACAAGCCTCTATCGGTAGTGACCACAATATATCCAACCCGCTTAACCTCTCGCTCCCTCATGAATGAGTGTCGGTATTCCGTTGAAGCGTTCGCCACATGTCCGATTACCGAGCGGATATGGTCCGCGTAGGGCCGGCCCCGCGCCATTTGCTCCTGGGTTTTTTTCATCCGACTGGCCGCGACCATTTCCATGGCGCTGGTGATCTTCTGAGTATTCTTAATACTACCGATCTGCTTTCTTAGTTCGTTGGCACTAGCCATAAAAACCTCGTTGGAATGACCCGATTACCAGGTCTGTGTTGCCTTGAAGGCTTCAATCGCCTTGTGCATTCGATCAACGACTTCGTCCGAGTAGGCACCTTCAGTATTTACCTCATTCATGAAATCAGCCTGCTCTGATTTCATGTATGCCAGCAGGGCGGCTTCGAAATCCAGGATCCTGTTTACATCTACATCTTCCAGAAAACCTTCATTCGCCGCATAGAGCACAACGCCCATTTCAGCAACGGTCATGGGTGAATACTGTTTCTGCTTCATCAGTTCGTTAACACGTTCGCCATGCTCAAGCTGGCGCCTGGTGGCTTCGTCAAGATCCGACGCAAACTGGGAGAAGGCAGCCAGTTCTCGATATTGGGCAAGAGCCAGCTTGATACCACCAGAGATCTTCGACATGAACTTGACCTGGGCATCACCGCCGACTCGTGACACAGATATACCCGGGTTCATTGCAGGCCGTTCGCCGGCATTGAACTTATCAGTCTCCAGGAATATCTGACCATCTGTGATGGAAATTACATTGGTTGGGACGAACGCTGACACATCCCCTGCCTGTGTCTCAATAATAGGCAGTGCCGTCAGCGATCCGGTTTTACCTTTGACTTCGCCATTAGTCATCTGCTCAACATAGGCTTCATTGACCCTGGCAGCTCGCTCGAGCAAACGCGAGTGCAGGTAGAAGACATCACCCGGATAGGCTTCTCGTCCCGGTGGCCGACGCAGCAGCAAAGACACCTGTCGATAGGCCCAGGCCTGCTTTGTCAGATCATCATAAATAATAAGCGCGTCTTCGCCACGATCCCGGAAATACTCACCCATCGCGCAACCCGAGTAAGCGGACACATACTGCATAGGCGCAGGATCCGAGGCGCTGGCATTTACAACGATGGTGTTTTCCATCGCTCCATGTTCCTCCAGCGTCCGCACAACGTTAGCAACCGTCGAGTTTTTCTGGCCAATCGCGACGTATACACATTTAATACCGGAAGCGGCCTGGTTAATGATCGCGTCTACCGCGATAGCAGTTTTGCCGGTCTGCTTATCACCAATAATCAATTCGCGCTGACCCCGGCCAACCGGAATCATGGAATCAATACACTTGAGACCAGTTTGAACCGGCTGATCGACGTGTTTTCTGGCAATAACCCCGGGTGCAACTTTCTCTACCGGAGACGACGACGAGGCTGCTATCGGGCCTTTGCCGTCAATCGGGTTACCAAGCGCATCAACTACACGGCCCAGGAGTTCCGGGCCCGTCGGGACTTCCAGAATCCTGCCGGTACAACGAGCAGTCTGACCTTCCCGCAGATCTTTGTAATCACCGAGGACAACGGCGCCGACAGAATCACGTTCTAAATTGAGAGCAAAACCAAACAGGTTGCCTTCAAATTCAATCATCTCACCATTTTGTACATCAGCAAGTCCGTGAATGCGTACGATACCGTCAGAAACACTGACGATAGTGCCTTCATTTCTTGCTTCCGATGAAACATCAAGCTTATCGATCCGCTGCTTGATAATTTCACTAATTTCGGAAGGATTCAGTTGTTGCATGTCCTGTTCCTCAAAGGAATGTTAAGTTCGTTTCTTTATACACCTGGCCCTGCTATCCCAATGCCTGAGCCAGTCTTGCTAATCGACCGCGCACAGTGTCATCAATCACCGTATCTTCAGCCCTGATGAGGACTCCACCAATTAGCGCTTTGTCCACCTCGGTCTCTATATTAATGTCCCGCTTGAGTTTATTTTGCAGGGCTGCAGAAAGTTTTTGCTGGTCATCGTCAGATACTTCAAAAGCGCTGGTCACGGAAACATCGAGTGTTTGCTCATGATTGGCTTTTAACACCTCGAATTGCTCCGAGACTGTCGGTAAGAGTGCGAGACGATCGTATTCCGCCAGCACGCCAATAAAATTCCGCCCCTGGTCAGAGAGATCATCACCCATCAGGTTCACCAGCAGACGTGTTTTATCATCCGTGGTCGACAGAGGATCATCCAGAGCGCCCTGTACCGCGGACTCGCAAACTGCCGCAGCCAGAAGCTGCAGCATCCTTGACCATTGCGCCAATCCTCCATCCTGCTCCAGCGCATAGGAGAAAGCAGCTCGTGCATAGGGTCTGGCGACTGTGGGTAGTTCTGCTTCAGCCATTTCTAGAGTTCCGCAGCCAGCTTCGTGAGCATCTCTTCGTGAGCGCTTCGATCCACCGTTGTTTCCAGGATCTTCTCAGCACCTTCAACCGCGAGTTCACCGACCCTGGCCCGGAGCTCCTCACGCGCTCGACCGATTTCCTGGTCGATCTCTGCCTGAGCACCCGCAATAATGCGATCAGCTTCTTCACTCGCCTTGGCTTTTGCTTCTTCCTCAATCTGGGACGCTCGACTGCGTGCCTGTGCAATGAGATCTGCTGCCTGTTTTTTGGCTTCCTCCAGCTCTGTCGCAGCAGCATCATTAGCCTGCTCGAGTTGCTGTTCGGCCTCTGCTGCCTTGTTCAGACCATCTGCAATGGCTTTCTGACGTTCTCTCATCATGCTGGTTAAAGGCGGCCAGATATACTTCATGCAAAACAGAACGAAGACCACAAAGGAAATCATCTGCCCCGCGAAAGTTAAATTAAAATTCACAGTTCACCTCTGGTTGGTTTACCGGGTTTGATTTCAGCGTTTCTTATAAAGCGAAGATCATGTAGAGAGAGATACCAACCGCAATAATGGGCACAGCATCTACCAATGCCAGAGAGATAAATAACTGGGTCATCAGCATCGGCTGAAGTTCAGGTTGCCGGGCAACCCCTTCGAGATACTTGCCACCCAAGATGCCGATACCAACACCACTGCCGATGGCGCCAAGACCCATCAGGATTCCACCTGCGATCAATATTAGCGACTGTTCCATTAGTTACTCCTGCTTTAGTCGTTCAAAACAAAATTAGTGATCATCATGAGCTTCGTGGGCCTGAGTCAGGTACACGATAGTGAGGATCATGAATACAAATGCCTGCAGTGCGATGATGAGAATGTGAAATACAGCCCAGGCCCACTGCATGATTCCCCCAAGAAGCCCCAGAAGCACACCACCTCCGTAAAGTAGGGCGATCAGAATAAATATCATTTCACCCGCGTAAAGGTTCCCGAAAAGCCGCAAGCCGTGCGATAGGGGCTTGGCAATAAGGTCAACGATTTCCAGCGCAAAATTAAACGGTGCCGCCCAAATCGAGGGGATGGGGTGGGTAAAGAATCCGGCGGTAAAATTAATCGGTCCCTTCATCTTGATGTTGTAGTAAAGCACCAGAAAGAACACACCGACCGACATGCCCAGCGTCGCATTTGGATCTGTCGTGGACACGACTTTCATGTATTCGACGCCGGAGACTGCCGCCAGGTAAGGGATAAGGTCTACGGGCACCAGATCCATAAGATTCATCAGGAAAACCCAGACCAGGATAGTCAGTGAGAGGGGCCCGATTATAGGATTGGGCCTGGTGCCAAAAACCTGCGTTATATTGTCTTCGACAAATTCAACCACCATCTCACAGAAATTCTGCAGCCCACCCGGTACGCCACTGGTCGCCTTAACGGCTGCGATTCTGAAAATCACCAGGAAAATAATGCCAAGGGCAATCGACCAAAACATCGTGTCTACATGGATGGCATAAAATCCCATTTCAGCAAGATCTTCTGGTCCATGCGCAAACCCCCACTCACCGTTCTCAAAACGGCCATAAGTGAGGTTGGTTAGGTGATGCTGAATATACTCAGATGAGTTCTGATACTCGCCAGCCATGACTTCGGTTGTCCTTCTTAACTCGCTTGTCGCTTTTCGGTAATTTGGGTAATCGTTTTGTGGTTAATGTTGTTCCCGCACAGTCATTGCTTCATCAATCGCTGAGCGTCAAGTAACGGTACTATCATCTGACATAGCTGCATGACAATGAAGGTGCCGAAAAATGCGGCAACACTCAACGCTTCGACCAGGGCAAATATGCCCGTCAGCAGCGCTATGGTCAGTACCAACTTTCCGGCTTCTCCTTTAAGAACCCGTCCCAAACCAGTTCCGATGTGGGTGGTCGACTGCAGGCTGACCAGTGCCACAAACATCGTTGGCAGAATACTGCTTAAACCCGCCAGCACTATGGATATCGTTACGACTTTACTGAATGCCAGCGAAACGCTAGCAAAGAGTATGGTCAGTCCACTCTGTGCTGCCAGGATCCGAAAAAACGGGGATTTCATGATTCTGTTTGACGGCTTTGCAACCATAAGACCAAACATCTTCTCTGCCTGAAATCACCTGTTTCATCGCGGGGCAGAGTATAGTGATTTGCCTGTTGCGGAGCAACACGGAAACGTCCATTTTTGGGGATATCAGGGTTTTTTAGCTGCTATTCCTTGAAACCCATTTTTTCCAGAACACCGTCCAGCTCATCGAGATTGTTGTAGGCAATAATCAGTTTGCCTTTTCCCTTGGCTGAATGACGTATCTGCACGGGCTGACCCAGTTGCTGTCCGAGGGTTTCCTGGAGTCGGCGCGTATCCGCATCAGGCGACCTCGATCCGCCTGGTTGTTTCGGTTTGGCCAAGTTCCTTACCAGGGCCTCCGTTTGCCTTACATTCAGGCCCCGGTCAACGATAGCGGTTGCTATTTCAAGTTGACGTTCGTCATCCAGCGTCAACAAGGTTCTGGCGTGACCCATCTCAATATCACCGACTTCAAGCATGCTTGCTACCTTGGGATGGAGCGCACAGAGACGCAACATATTGGTCACCGTACTGCGGGACTTACCGACCGCCTTGGCGATTTCCTCGTGAGTCAGCTGAAACTCATCTATCAGCCGTTGCAGGGCTGTCGCTTCTTCCAGCGGCTTCAGGTCCTCCCGTTGAATGTTTTCAATCAACGACATCGCAAGGGCCGCTTCATCATCAACATTCCTGACGGTTGCCGGGATTTTTTCGAGGCCGGCTAGTTGGGCTGCCCGCCAGCGACGCTCTCCAGCTATTATTTCATAACGATCTTGTCCCAAGGATCTCAGCACAATGGGTTGCATCAAGCCCCTGGCCCTGATTGAGTCAGCAAGCTCCTGGATCGCCGCTTCATCAAAGTGCGAGCGCGGCTGGTATCGCCCAGACTGGATAAACTCAATCGGCAATTCCCGTAAACCCGAATCGGTCGCTGCCGGCCTGTCCATCGGAATCAGTTCATCAATGCCTCTGCCGAGGCGTCTTTTTATCGCCATCTCTTTTTCAGCCTGTTTTTTGCAGTCAGGGCCGGATTATCCTTTCGCCCGGATCTATTATCCGTGATAGCCATGACGATGCCATGCAACTCGCTGAACATCATCATCTATTGTGCCGACGGCTCCTGAATCTCCCGCCGTTTCACTACCTCACCTGCCAGCGCGAGATAGGCTCTGGCACCCCGGGAGTACTTATCGTAGAAAAGAATCGGTACACCATAACTGGGGGCCTCTGCCAACCGCACATTTCTGGGCACCACTGTTCGGTAAACTCGCTCGCCAAAGTGATCTATCAACTGCAAGGATACCTCACGACTCAGGCTGTTGCGCGGGTCGTACATGGTCCGGACCAGTCCCTCGACCATCAGATCAGGATTCAAAGATGCTCTGATTCGTTCGACCGTCCCCATCAGCGCCGACAGACCTTCCAGCGCATAATATTCACACTGCATCGGGATGATGACACAGTCTGCCGCGACCAGACCATTGACCGTCAGCAAACCCAGTGCAGGGGGACAATCTATGATCACGTAGTCATAACGCGATCGAACCGTCTGTAAAGCATCACGCAGCCTGAACTCACGCCGATCAATTTCCGGCAGATCCAGTTCTGCACCCGTGAGATCAGTATTAGCGCCCAACAAGTCATAACCAGCAGCTTCGGCATTGACCAGGACGTCATTAACCTGCATGTCTCCCAGCAGTACATCATAGATAGAAACATCGAGATCGTGTTTATCTATGCCACTACCCATAGTCGCATTGCCCGGTGGGTCAAGGTCGATCAGCAATACATGACGCTTCATCTGGGCCAGGGATGCTGCCAGGTTAACGCTGGTGGTGGTCTTGCCGACACCACCCTTCTGATTGGCTATCGCGAGTATGGTTGCCATGGTCTAACTCGCTGGAATTTCTATAAGATATCTTGCTGCATCGAGTCCGGGCACTGACACCTGATGCACCCGGGTAGGCCTGTCGCCCAACGCCGTCAATTCAGTTTCGTAACCAGGTCCTTTCATCGCCAGAAGGCTGCCCTTTTCATCCAGTAATCTTAAACAGGATCCCGACAGATCATCCAGGCTGGAGAAGGCTCTTGAGATGACATGATCCACCCGCCCATCATAATTCTCGATCCTGGACTTCACCACCCTGACGTTAGTAAGCCCCAGTTCAATCCTGGCCTGGGTCATGAAGCGGGTTTTTTTGCCATTGGAATCCAGCAGTATAAAGTCTGTGTCAGGCCTGATCAGCGCCAGGGGTATTCCAGGCAATCCTGCCCCACTACCCACATCGAGGACACGCCGACCAACGATATACTCATGCACGGCAAGCGCGTCCAACAGGTGATGACTCACAATTTTCGCCGGTTCCCGGATAGCAGTCAGGTTGGTCTTGAGGTTCCAGCGCAACAAGAGCTTCTGATAGGTCTCCAGCTGCTGAATCAGTCGAGGCTCAGCGACGAGATTCAACTCCCGCAGGCCGGCCTCAAGCAGTTCAGTAACCTCCATCAGGCCGCACTTGGCTTGCCTTTGTTTATCGTGACATCATCACTCGCAGCCGGATTGTGTTTCTTCAAATAGATCATGAGCAGAGCAACGGCAGCGGGCGTCACCCCTGAGATTCTGCCTGCCTGGCCCAATGTGGCAGGTTTCACTTCATTGAGTTTTTGCACTACTTCATTGGACAATCCAGTCACCTCACCATAGTCAAAGTGAACCGGTAAGGGTGACTCCTGATGTGCCTTGAGTCGATCTATCTCCTGGGACTGCCTCGCAATATAACCCTGATATTTGCAGTCTATTTCTACCTGCTCACAGACCTCTTCGTCCTTGATGGACTTGTCAGCGGCAGCGAGGAGCGGTGCAATGTTAACCTCCGGTCTTTTTAACAGATCATAGAGACAATACTCACGAGTCAGAGGCTGCCCCAACAGATCCTCTATGATCTGTTAAAAAGACCGGAGGTTAACATTGCACCGCTCCTCGCTGCCGCTGACAAGTCTATCAAAGACGAAG
>CAXPUI010000649.1:0-2790 GCA_964220205.1 Candidatus Allofontibacter communis
GGCGCCGGAAGTCTGATTCTTTCTCTCGAGCAACTCATACACGGTGACCGGCTCAGTTTTCCCCACCACCCGCAACAGGTCGAGCTCACGGACATCCACCGCATCGGTGCAGGCAGCATAGGTGAACTCGGTAATCATCATCTGGGAGCCATAGGCTTTGTTGGCCCCTTCAAGTCTGGCCGCCAGGTTAACGCTATCACCCATGATGGTGTAATCCAGACGTTGTTCACTTCCCATATTGCCAACAACCATAGGACCTGAGTTCAATCCCATCCTTACCTTCAATCCGGGCACACCCTCCGCTCGCCACTTATCCCGCAACTCCACCAACCGATTGTTCATATCAATACTGGCGAAGCAGGCTCGCTGGGCATGATCATCGAGAACCGCCGGTGCGCCCCAAAAGGCAATGATGGCATCGCCCTCAAACTTATCGATCGTGCCCTTGTAGCCGAGGATAATGTTACACATCTCGGTCAGGTATTCATTCAGCACGTGAACAAGTTCCGTCGGCGATAAGTTTTCCGAAATGGTCGAAAAGCCCTCAATATCGGAGAAGTAGGCGGTCATCTCTCTCTCTTCGCCGCCCAATTGTATTTTTGCAGGATCCTCCACCAGATCTTCAACGACTTCCGGAGACAGGTATTGGCCGAACATGTCACGAATCATCGTTTTCTGTCCCATTTCAGAAAGATAAAAGCGGACATTCACTACGATCATTGACAAAAAAGCAGCGGATAGCAGGTAGATCATGGAAACGACCAGGCCTGTCACCACATAAAGCCAGGTCGTCAGCAGAACAAATGCCAGAATCGCACCAATGCTCAACAGATTTCGCGGTAATGGACTCTGTATAAGCCGGCTAGCCAGAAAAACCGCTAACATGATCAGCGCAATAAAGGTCTCGACAAAAAGAGATGCCGGTGCGAGCCCACCGTTGCGCAGAATAGTTGAAATAGAACTGGCGATAATCTCGACGCCATAAACGTTACCGACCGGGGTTTCAAACTCGTCGTGGGCGACTTCAGCAACCTCACCGATCAGTACGATACGATCCCTGACAAGATAAGCCAGTTCCTCAAGTTCTTCCTCATCGTCCAGGAAAAGCAAGTCTGAGGCCGACAGGCCGATCACATCATGTAGTTTGGCGGTGACGCTGCCGTCACCCGGCAGGAGGGGATAGTCAATATACATGTCACCAAACTGATCTAACTGCACGCTGACTTCTTCACCGATAAGCAGGGACCCGTCCTTCAGCAAGACATCCTCACCAACAAACATGGAAACCGCCTTCACTGCAAAAGGCCAGGCTTCGTATTGCTCGTACATGCCCTCATGAATCCGCAAACGTACAATGCTCTCTGATATAGCGCTATTGGGGGAGATATTTGAGTAACCGTTTTCCGTCAAACGGTCAAAACGATCAATCGCTGTGTTGAGCCCCTCGTATTCCTCGCCTGCGATTTCGCCTTGAGACACGAGAAGAACATTTCCTGCTTCGAACAGGGCATCCTCAAGCGTAGGGTCTTCGCCATACGCACTATTAAAGTCCAGCAACATATCAACACCGACCACGCTGGCACCCATAGCGGCCAGACGCACGATGATAGTGGAGAGATCTACACGACGCAGAGGGTACTTATCATACTCCTCATAAAAATCTTCATCGGTGTAGACAATGACCACGTCCTCGGAAGGTCTCGTGTAGGCTTCATCGCCAAAGTGTGTTCGCAGGATGTGGCGATAAGACAGGGTTTCATCTTCGAGTAACGAAAACGCTTCCCGGTACTCCAGCAGCATCGCCATCAGGAAAAAGAATATAACGGCAATCAGATCGAATCTTTTTTGCTGACCCACAAAGGTCCCCCAAAAAAAAAGCCAACAGCATCTTATAAAATACTCGTTGGCTTAACAATTTAATCTGGCTCGACGTCTGTACGCAGAGGGGTTTCCAGCCCTGCGTCTCACTGCAGAGCTGGAAACTGGTAGAAGGCTTTAGAAATCTTCTACCAGTGCCGCGTTATACAACCGGGCTTCACTCTCCCTGAGATTACTCAGCTTCAAGTCCTGATAGGACTGAATGAGCAATGGCCGCATATCGTTGTCCTCGGGATTTTCCCTGAAGTATTCTCGATAGGCATCCATAGCTGCCACATAGAGGCCATTAGACTCCAGAACATTAGTCTCCAGGAATATGTCATCACCAATCTGTTCGAGAAGGTCCATCACTTGTTTTTCCTCCTCAGCGGTCATCACGGTGAACTTGCTTTCTCTGCGTGGGATATAGATTGTGCCATCGTTATCGAGTACTTCTATTCGATACGTGTGTTCACCAGCAGCCACACCAGCAACCGAGTACCGAATCATCTCGGAAGTCGACTGCGCAGGCACTTCGATTGGTTCACCTCCATCGATCACCAGCTTGTAGGAATACTCGGGACAGGCATTACGCCAGACGAGGTCCGAGTGAGACGGAGAGACTGTAATTTCTCTGATGGTTCGCACCTTGCTATCGCAAAGCGGCTCATCACCCGACGTGACACTCCGTCGAACCGTCGTATAGCGTTGCGCCTTGGCAAATTTGTTCAGCAGACTCTGAAACAGGCTCACTTCCTCATCCTCGGGCTCAGACAAGCTCCCCGAAACTACCGAGATAGAACCGTCAGCGATTTCGATCAGGCTATTCGAACCAAGGGCCTGTGACTTGCCCGTCTCCTGATTAATCAACTTCCCTGAGCCATCATCACCGGTTCTAACCGAATAGCCGGCAAAAAGGTATTTGGTCCTTCT
>CAXPUI010000650.1:0-4175 GCA_964220205.1 Candidatus Allofontibacter communis
GCCGGACTGGATGTCGCCTGGGTCCCGGAAGCCTACTCCTTCGACGGCGTATCCGCCATGGGTTACATCGCCGCAAAAACCGAAAAGATCACTATCGCTTCAGGAATACTGAATATCTATAGTCGAACACCCGCACTCATGGCGATGACCGCTGCGGGAATTGACGCGTTATCAGAAGGCCGTTGCATGCTGGGATTGGGTGCATCAGGTCCCCAGGTGATCGAGGGCTTCCACGGGGTTGCTTACGATGCACCCATGACAAGAATCAGGGAAGTCGTAGAAATCTGTCGCATGGTCTGGCGCAGAGAGGAAAAACTGGTTTACAACGGGCGAAAGTACCAGGTACCGCTTCCCAGTGACGAAGGGACGGGCCTTGGCAAACCTCTGAAGATTATCAATCACCCTTATCGCGAAGAAATTCCTATCGCTCTGGCGACTCTGGGAGAGAAGAGTGTCGAGATGACCGCGGAAATTGCCGACGCCTGGTTACCAGCCTTTTATATGGCCGAGGGTGCGCATGCGGTATGGGGCGATGCTTTGAAAAGAGGCAATGCAAAACGCGACCCGGGCCGCCCTCCCCTGGATATCTATGCAGGCGGGGCTGTCGCTATCGGCGAAGGTCTGGAAGAGTACCGCAACATGTCACGACCGGGTATCGCTCTCTATGTGGGTGGCATGGGCGCTAAAGAAAAGAACTTTTATAACCAGGTGTTCCGCAAGTACGGTTACGAAAAAGAAGCTGAACTCATCCAGGACCTCTACCTGGCTGGACGGAAGTCTGAGGCCGAAGCAGCGATACCCGACTCTTACCTGGAAGCAACGTCGCTGGTAGGGCCCGAAGGTTTTGTACGAGACCGATTAGCGGCATTTAAAGACGCAGGCGTCACCTCACTCAACGTTGGCTTCCTTGGCACAACGACGGAGGAACGAGTCAGGAATTGCGACAAGCTGGCAAATCTCCTCGCAAAAATGTAGCCCTCAGGATTCAGGCAGCAGCGACCGAAAGCCTTCCAGGTACCCCGGCTCACTGTACTGCCTGAATTCCCCGGCATCGAGGAATGCTGCATAGCAGGTAGGACAAACTTCGAACCGAATTCGATTTGGCTCCTCGATCAGAAGCTGGTCCATGATTCGATCGCACTTGGGACAATCAACATAGACCATCTCATCGTACACCGCGCCCAACTCATCACTGCCCGTATCAATATCCAGGCAGGACAGAAGGTCATCGAGCATAGCCTGGGTCAATCGATCAAAGTAGAGCCCGTGACATTCCTGGCACCGCTCTACATCAGCGCCGTCAGCTAACACCGTGTCTGTTTTTCCAAAACACTTGGGACAATCCATCCGCCGACTCACTTGTCCAGCACACTGTTCAGCCGACAATAACACCCGAAGAGAGAAACTCAAGACTTTCCTGCGGCGGGACAGTTGCTCAAGCAACCTGGCTTTGACTAAAGGATTCCCTCGAGAAATATTTCGATCAGTGCAGCGATCACCCAGGTTAACGGCGGCAAGATACCGAAAAGTACCAGCGCCCTGATCCTGTCGGTGAATGGCCATTCCCTGATCTGGCGTATTCGCTCCTGGTAATAAAGCAGATCAATCTTTGACGGCACAGGTTCTCCCTCCAGAAGAGAGACTGACAATGCCTGCTCGTCACCGTGAAGCGCAGCGTTAACTGCTGCGAGTTCCCGGTGCTTGAGGAACCTGATGCGCTTGCGGAATTCATTGAAAGGCAGCAGATACAAAGAGACGACAACAAGCCCGGAAAGGTACCAGGGCATAAGAAGAGCCATCATCTCTAACGTCGTCAACTCATCGTCCGCTGTATAGGCAATATAGCTCAACGTGATAATGCAGACCCCGGCAATGCAGAGACCCACACTCCGAACCATGGCATTTGCAAGTACCGAGTAGAAATCAGCATTCAGCAGGTCAACTCTGATCTGACGAGCCACATACTTCAGGCCAACCAGTTGGCGGGTAACAACATCGAGCGAGAGGACAATCATAACGTACTGAACGAAATAGAAGAGCAAGATACCCATGAATATACCCATCTCCCAGAAGACATACAACGCCGGAAACGACTGCACTAAGATTGTTGCCGCGACGGCGGCCAGCACCAGCTCACCAAAAACAACCAGCCTAGCCGGTTCCCTGATCAGCAAAGAGGGCTCAAGGCCTGCATCGAACTCCAGGAAACGGATGACGTCCTGGTGCCATCCTCTTCCCATGGCAAAAAATACCACAAGAAAAAAACTGGTGACCGCTGCAAAGAAAAAGCTGTTGCGGTAGGTATCCGGATCCGGGTAGCGGTTGATGATCAACAAAACAACCGCCAGAGTGGTCAGAAAGATAAGGCTACCCAAGCCCAGAAGCCAGGATGCGAGACCAGTTCTGTCCAACAGCCTGAGCACCCAGAGGTGGCTCAGCCCAGGCGTACTGCCGAGAACAGCCTCTTTTCGCCCACGAGTCTCAGCGCTTTCTTCCATCTAATTATCATAGCATCTCAGAAGCTGCGAACCCTGGCGACTTATGATTGAATAGCTGAATAACTCTTGAGATTAACGTTATGCGCCTTTTTATACTGGGCATCCTGCTGATTTCGCCACTCAGTAAAGCGGATATTTATGTCCAATGCCCACGAATGCTTGATGGTCAATCAGAAACCCTGTATGCAGACATGACCATCCGAATAAGCAGCAACGAGATAAGATCAGTCCACGCCGGTCTGCGCTCAGGCACACCAGATGACCAGTTAATCAAACTGACAGATGCCACCTGCATGCCGGGACTGATCGACGCTCACGTTCACATCACCAGCCAGCAGAGTCCAACCAGGTTTACCGACCGTTTCAAACTGGATCCGGCCGATAAGATTCTGGCAGCGGTGCCCTATGCCCGCCGCACCTTGATGGCTGGATTCACAGCAGTTCGAGATCTGGGAAGCGACAGCAATCTTGCCCTCAATTTGCGAGATGCTATCAACAAGGGGCACATAGTCGGCCCAAGAATCATCGCCGCGGGGAAAAGTCTCGCAACAACCGGCGGACATGCAGATCCGACCCATGGTACCAGCCAGAAATACCGCGGTAATCCCGGCCCTAAAGAGGGTGTCGTCAACGGTGTCGGTGACGCTCTTAAAGCTGTTCGACAACGATACAAGGACGGTGCTGACCTGATCAAACTGACGGCCACGGGCGGCGTACTCAGTGAAGCCAAGAGCGGCCATAACCCTCAGTTTACCGCCGAAGAATTGAGCGCCATCGTTGATACTGCTAGGGATTATGGCTTCAAAGTCGCCGCCCATGCTCATGGCGCGGCCGGCATGAAGCGCGCGGTCCTGGCCGGCGTCGATTCTATCGAACATGGAACATACATGGACACAGAAACGATGAAGTTAATGCGCCAAAGAGGCACTGCCTATGTACCAACTATCATCGCGGGCAAGTACGTCGCAGAAAAGGCACAGCTCGACGGGTTCTTCTCCGAAGTTGTTCGACCCAAGGCGATGGCGATCGGCCCTCAGATCCAGGACACCTTTGCCAGGGCTTACAACGTGGGTGTACCCATTGTTTTCGGCACGGATTCCGGTGTCTCGCCTCATGGGGAGAACTGGAAAGAATTTGTCTACATGGTTGAAGCCGGCATGCCGCCTATCGAGGCATTGAATTCTGCCATGCGAGCCGGCGCCGAGCTCCTTGGGATTGCAGACGATGTAGGTACCATCGAACAAGGCAAGCTGGCTGACATTATCGCCGTCAACGGTAATCCGCTTAAGGACATCAGACGTATGGAACATATCAGCCTGATTCTAAAGGACGGACAGCTTTACCATCGATAATCACACAGAAATGCTGCAGGACTTTCTGAGCAACAAACAAAGCCTGATCATTTTAACCGGCGCTGGCATCAGCGCTGGCAGCGGCATTCCGACCTATCGCGACGCCAATGGCGATTGGCAGCGCAGCACGCCGATACAACACGGAGAGTTCATTAACCAACCCAGTTCGCGGCAACGCTATTGGCTGCGCAGTTATGCCGGCTGGCCTGCCGTCAATAGCGCAGAGCCTACCTTCAGCCATAAAGCTATCACGCACCTCGAAGAATCAGGGGTCGCTCGGTTGGTCGTGACGCAAAATGTTGATCGCCTGCATCAGAAAGCGGGC
>CAXPUI010000651.1:0-4822 GCA_964220205.1 Candidatus Allofontibacter communis
ATTACGCCGCTTCTGGACGCTATTGCGTCACCAGAGGACCTGCGGTCGCTGCCGGATACGGACCTGCCAGAACTGGCCAGTCAGCTGCGGCACTTCCTACTTTACACAGTCGGTCAGACGGGCGGGCATTTCGGTGCGGGCCTGGGCGTCATCGAATTAACCATTGCACTGCACTATGTTTTCCAGACTCCCGCAGACCGGCTTATCTGGGACGTCGGTCACCAGACCTATCCGCACAAGATTCTCACTGGTCGCCGGGAATTAATGCACCTGCTCCGCAAACCCGATGGCATCGCGCCTTTCCCTGATCGACAGGAAAGTCCTTATGACACATTCGGGACTGGGCATTCTTCCACCTCGATCAGTGCTGCCCTCGGCATGGAGCTTGCGGCCAGACTGGCAGATGACCCCCACAAAACCCTGCTGGTCATCGGTGATGGTGCGATGACCGCCGGGATGGCATTTGAAGGTCTCAACCATGTAGCTGCCTGCCATGCCGATATTCTGATCGTCCTCAATGACAACGCCATGTCCATCTCGGAAAACGTTGGTGGCCTTGCGAACTATTTCGCTCGCAACATCTCGGCAAATGAATTGAGCCCTAGTGTCGATCATCAGGCAGCTTCTGTTCCAGGCAGCATTTTCCGGGACCTGGGATTTTCCTATTCCGGTCCAATCGATGGCCACGATCTCCCGCTCCTCATCGAAACCTTGCAGACCGAGCGTGAAAACAGTGGCCCGAGGATACTTCATATACTGACCCAGAAGGGCAAAGGCTATGGCCCCGCTGAGACATCGCCTGTTGCCAGCCATGCGTTGACTAAACTGGAGAAGAAGGACAAACCCAATATTACCTACGCCAGGGTTTTCGGCGATTGGGCTTGCCGACGAGCCGCTCAGGACCCAGGGCTCGTCGCGATCACTCCTGCCATGAAAGAAGGTTCGTCGCTCGTGGAGTTTGCGGAGCAGTATCCGAACCGTTTTCACGATGTCGCGATAGCCGAACAGCACGCGGTGACACTGGCGGCAGGACTGGCGGCTGGCGGCGCAAAACCCGTCGTCGCCATTTATTCCACTTTTCTGCAGAGAGGTTACGACCAGCTTATCCACGATATCGCCATTCAGAATCTGGATGTCCTGTTTGCGGTGGATCGCGCCTCATTACTCGAAGATGGTCCAACCCATTCCGGTATCTTCGACCTCAGTTACACTCGAGCGATACCGAACCTCGTCATCATGGCCCCGTCCGACAGCAATATGCTCCGCGCAATGCTGGACTTCGGCTTCGACTACCCCGGACCAGCCATAGTCAGGTATCCCAGGGGGGCGATTGAGTCCAATCAGCTCGAACTTCATGACATCGAGCTTGGCAGGGCCAAGGTCGTGCGAGCGGGTAACGGTATCGCCATCCTGGTCTTTGGCACGCTGCTCGACGCAGCGCTGGAGGTCGCCAATGAGGCAGATTACACGGTCATTGATATGCGGTTCGTCAAACCACTCGACAGGGATGCCGTTATCAAAGCAGCAGACGACCACGATCTGTTAGTGACACTGGAAGAAAATGTTCAGGCGGCAGGTGCAGGCTCTGCCGTTCTGGAAGCAGTCAGTACCCATCCAACGCCCGTGCTCTGCCTCGGTGTACCAGACGCGTTCGTCGATCAGGACAGTCCGGCGAACATGCAGGCCGCCGCCGGTATTTCAGCAGAAAAAATCAGGGCAGCGATTTTGACCCAAATGAGAGCCTAGCTGTCCCCAAAAAGATGACCTAGCTTGCCAGCCTTGGTCGCAAGATATCTCGCATTGTGGTCATTCTGACCGGTTTCGATAGGAAGTCGCTCTTCGATCTCTATACCGAGCTTGGTTAGTGCCTGCACTTTCACCGGGTTATTGGTCATCAGCCGTATCTTGTCGATCTGCAGATGCAGGAACATGCCCTTGGTTACCGTGTAGTCCCTTAGATCAGCATCAAAACCGAGGCGTTCATTAGCTTCAACCGTATCGGCACCACGATCCTGCAGTTCGTAGGCCCGAATCTTGTTGATCAGACCTATGCCCCTGCCTTCCTGGCGCAGGTAAAGAATGACCCCTCTGCCCTCTTCAGCTATGGTTCGCATGGCATGTTCCAATTGCGCGCCGCAATCACAACGCATGCTGAACATACAATCTCCCGTCAGGCATTCTGAATGCACCCGGCAGAGTACCGCATCCTCGCGAGCAACATCGCCCAGTACCAGCGCGATGTGCTCCTGGCCCGTGTTCGTATCCTCGAACCCATGCATAGCAAACTCCCCAAACGGCGTGGGCAGTTTGCAGGACGCAACAAAGGTGACGGGCAATTTGATCTCCCGATCTGACGAAGGCCGCTAGTGTAGCCCTATTACGGGTCGAATCAAAGTTTACTGGTCAGTACCATCAACCCGGAATTCTCACTGATATCAACGTGTTGGAGAAAACTCATGCCCAATAAGAGGTAGGGCGGATGCGCTGCGTGACTGACCACGGCCCGGACGCCACGCTGCCGGATACCTCCGATCTGCACATCATCAAGCGATACAACTGTCACTGCGGTGCGTCCTCCCGCTGTCTGCGCCCATGTCCGAGGGGCACCCGCCACAGAGATCCCCAGGTCTGCAGCAGTCGCACTATCGAGCGAAACCACATTGGCCCCGGTATCAACAAGAAACCGAACGGAACGGCCGTTCACCACCCCCTGGGTGAAATACTGCCGATTCTCATTCATGGCAATCATGACCGTAGCGCGCTCCGGTGCAGAGAAATTCGACGTGATGCGATCGCTCAGTTTTACGGTCTGCTGACGGCCTGCTGTTTCAATGACCGCCTTTTCCGTGTCTGCAGACAGAAGCGTGACTCCAGACTTTGCCTCTCCCTGCCTGAGCAGCTCTCTGCGACCATCAATCACCAGAACGGCCGCACCAGCAAACAAAGCCTGTACTTCAATGTCCTGTGCCAGTCCCTCTAGCGGGAGAATCGACAACAGCATGAAAAGATACTTCATCATAGGTATAGGTGAATCAGAATGTTGCCTGCCTGTATGAAAGACAACGTGAGCAAACCGGCCAGGACATCATCAACCATGATGCCTAGACCACCTTCCAGCTCCCTGTCAGCCCAACCAACGGGCCAGGGTTTGAGAATATCGAAAAGACGGAACACCACGAATGCTACGGGTAGCCAGTAAAGACCAGGTATCCAGAGCATGGCTATCCACATGCCAACAAACTCATCCCAGACAATAATGCCGGGGTCTTTGATGCTGAGCGCCTCAGCGACACGCTGACTCAAGAAAATGCCGATGATCAAGCCCGCAACGACAACAGCGATCTGCACCAAAATGGGCACTGTCAGGAGTGGCAGAAACAGCACCAGGCCCACCAGGCTCCCTACAGTACCCGGCGCCCTGGGCGACAGCCCCGACCCAAAGCCAGTCATCAACAGCAGCCCCGGATCCGAATATACCCTTTTCAGACTAACGGACATTAGAAATGGCTGTAACCAGACGCAGAGACTGCCACGGGTTTACCTTGCTCATCGATCAGCTCAACGCGACCGGTCGCTGTGATCTGACCAACTTTAGTGATACTGACCTCATCATTCAGTGCCTGGATGCTGGCGGCTGACCCGACCGGCGCGGTGAAACAGAGTTCATAGTCGTCACCCGCATTAAGCGCCAGACTTCTCGCATCAGTATCTCCTAGCAAAGCGGCAAGATCCTCAGAAATCGGCAGCGACGCCCATTCAACGCCGCCACCAACATTGCTCGCTCGACACAAGTGACCCAAATCAGCCAGCAAACCATCAGAGATGTCTATCATGGCAGTTGCAAGACCGCGCAATTGCACACCAATATCTACTCGTGGAGTGGGCTCAGCGTACCTCATGACCAGGAAATCGTCCTGACCCACACCGTCCTGCAGTTGCTTTAGTCCCCCGGCTGCGTCACCAAGAGTCCCGGTGACGTAGATTTCATCACCAGCCCGGGCCCCCTCTCTTTTTATCGCCTGCCCGGCAGGTACGGTACCCAGGACGGTCATGGATAACGACAGAGTCCCCTGGGCCATATTGCCTCCCACCAGTGCAAGGTCGTATTTCTGCAATTGCTTGCTCAGGGTGCCCGAAAAATCTTCCAGCCAATCGGCTTCTGCGGCCGGCAGCGTCAGAGCAATCAGGCACGAGTGAGGCTCCGCACCCATCGCGGCAAGATCACTCAAGTTAGCCCCGACGAGTCTGGAGGCAACCAGGGATGCATCCGCGTTAACGGGGAAATGGACGCCTTCGATGAGGGTATCAGTGGATGTGCAGACTTCAGAATTGGTTGGGAACGACAGCACAGCACAATCGTCGCCTGGCCCGAGCACGACCCCTGCTGCAGACTCGCTGATCACCTTGAAGTAACGATCGATAACCTCAAATTCGCGAACGCTCATTGTTCCGCTTGACGCGTATCTTTGGCCAACGCATCCAGAACTGAATTAATCAGCCTAAAGCTCTCGGAAGCTCCAAAAGATTTCGCCAGCTCAACACCTTCATTGATTACTACTCGATAAGGGATCTCTATCCGCGATCTGAGCTCGTAAGCCCCGAGCAAAAGAATCGACTTTTCGATCGGATCCAGTTCTGAAAAATCCCGCGCCAGCTTCGGTGCAATCATGGCCCGAAGTTCGTCGATGTCCCTGTGAATCCCGGTCAGAATCTCACGGAAATAATCAAGATCAGCACGTTTCATGTTGTGATCAGCAATGATGGATGAGGAGTAGGCCTCGGTTACCGACCCCTTCATTGCTGATCACAACATGAAACGTGC
>CAXPUI010000652.1:0-6374 GCA_964220205.1 Candidatus Allofontibacter communis
GCCAAATAATGTAGATGTCGTACCTCCGATGGATCGATCCCTGATTGAACAGCACAGTTTCAGTAAAAGTGAATTGGTCGACTGCGGGATGGGCACCTTGTTTGGCCCGGGTAGAGCGCACTTGCCCATTGATGAAATGTTGATGGTGGATCGGATTACAGAGATTCACGAGGATGGCGGGGCATTTGGCAAGGGTTACATCAGGGCCGAATTGGATATCAACCCTGAGCTCTGGTTTTTCAAGTGCCACTTTGTTGGAGACCCGGTGATGCCTGGTTGCCTCGGGCTTGATGCTTTATGGCAGCTCGTCGGATTCTGGCTTGCGTGGAAAGGCAACTGGGGGGTAGGTCGAGCTCTTGGTTGCGGCAAAGTCAGCTTTCGTGGTCAGGTATTGCCTGACGCGGAGCGGATAAATTATGAGATTGATATCAGACGTGTTCGCGAAGGTAGAACAGTATTGGGCATTGCCGATTGTCGCCTCCTTGTTGACGGTAACCATATCTACACAGCCAACGATGTGAGGGTAGGCCTTTTTACTTCACTCGACGACTTCTCAGGATAAACATGAAAAGAGCAGTGATTACGGGTATGGGAGTAGTCTCCCCGCTCGGCAACAACTTAGATCAGACCCTGGAGTCCTTGAAAAACACCAGATCTGGCATCAAGTTTCAGGAAGATTACGCTGAGATGGGTTTGCGCAGCCATATCGCGGGAAGTATAGACATCGATACCGATGAATTGATCGATCGGAAGCTTCGAAGGTTTATGGGTGATGCGGCCGCTTTCTCCTACATAGCGATGCAGGAAGCGATCAATGACGCCGGTCTTGATGAGGCCGATGTCTCAAACGTGCGCAGTGGCATTGTTGCCGGGTCTGGAGGAGCGTCGTCATCAAACCTCACGGAAGCGGCAGACATTCTCCGGGAAAAAGGGTTAAAGAGGATCGGTCCCTACCGGGTTACACGAACCATGAGCTCGACGATTTCGGCCTGTCTCGCAACGCCATTTAAAATCAAGGGCGTCAACTATTCCCTTACCTCGGCTTGCTCTACCAGTGCTCACTGCATAGGCCATGCGCTCGAACTTATCCAACTCGGCAAGCAGGACATCGTTTTTGCCGGTGGCGGTGAAGAGGAGCATTGGTCCATGACCGCGTTGTTCGACGCAATGGGTGCATTATCGACTCGAAACGATGCACCGGAGCGGGCTTCGCGAGCTTATGACCGGGACCGGGACGGTTTTGTCATTGCCGGTGGTGCCGGGTTCGTGGTTGTAGAAGAACTCGAGCACGCCCTGGCAAGAGGTGCCAAAATTTACGCTGAGATCGTCGGTTACGGTGCAACATCCGACGGTTTCGATATGGTTGCGCCCAGTGGCGAAGGGGGAGAGAGAGCCATGCGAATGGCTCTTGAGACTATTGAGGGATCTGTCGACTACATTAACGCGCATGGAACCAGCACACCGGCAGGAGACCCGCCGGAGATTGCTGCGATTCGCCGTGTGTTTGGCGAGGAGTTACCGAAGATCAGTTCAACGAAGTCCTTATCCGGGCATTCCCTGGGCGCCGCAGGTGTGCATGAGACGGTTTATTCGCTGTTGATGCTGGACAACGACTTTATCTGCGCCAGTGCGAATGTCGAGAACCTGGATCCTGATATCGAGGAAGCCCCCATTGTTACAAAGCGTATCGATAATGCGGGGATAAAGACCGTCATGTCGAATAGCTTTGGCTTTGGCGGAACTAACGCCGTGCTGGCTTTTCAGAAATTGCCCTGACGCGTCAACCCTCGGTCACGTTAACTGTTTCATGGGTGCCTGCTGATGTCTGAAAATTGGCAAATTCATCGCGTCAGGGCTCGCATGCTGTGAGTGAGATGACGCGAAAGAAAATCGTTGTCATAGAAGATGAGCCCGATATCGTTGAGGTGATCAGCTACAACCTCAAGAATGAAGGCTACCGGGTACTGTCGGTAGATCGAGGTGACGAAGGTATCAACCTGATACGAGACCAGTCACCCAGTCTTGTGATCCTCGATCTCATGTTACCGGGTATGGACGGCTTCTCTGTCTGTCAGCAACTGAAGTCAGATCCGATAGTCAGGGATATCCCGATTATTATTACGTCCGCAAAGAGCGAGGAGAGTGACATTGTCATCGGCCTGGAGCTGGGCGCAGATGACTATCTGACGAAACCGTTCAGTCCACGCGAGCTTCTGGCCCGGGTAAAAGCGGTATTGAGACGAGGGCCTGTCAAGGCAAACGAATCCGGAGAGCGTATTGTCCTTCAGAATCTCATCATTGATGTCGCAAGGCATGAGGTCAGGGTGAATCACATGGCGGTTGATCTGACAGCAACTGAATTCAAGATTCTGCACCAGATGGCTACCCAGCCAGGTCGGGTCTTCACAAGGGAGCAGTTGCTTAACAGAGTGGTTGGTATGGGAGTTGTTGTTATCGAAAGGAATATTGACGTCCACATACGATCGGTCAGGAAAAAGCTTGGAGATGCTGCGCAACTGATCCAAACCATACGTGGCGTGGGTTACAGAGTCGTTGACACCTAGCTGATGCTGCAGTGGCGATTTCTCTGGCAGGTGTGGGGACTTCTCGGCCTGACGCTGATTATCAGTACTGTCCTGATCAGCATCCTGGTCGCTGACCAGGTACACAGAGACACCGTTGACCGGGTCGAACAATCATTACTGGATCAGGCCAGGGCCCTGGAGATTACCGCAGCCACTATTATCGATACCAACCAGGTCCTCGCGCCGGGACGCCTGACAGAGATACTCCCAGGCGTTACTTCGCGCGTTACCATTATCGCTGATGACGGCGTTGTTCTTGGCGACAATCTCCGACACCCGGAAGAAATGGATAATCATGCTTCCCGCGAAGAAGTGGTCGCATCAAGTCATGGCGACATGACCTACGGTACAGCGAGCCGATTCAGTGACACACTTCAACTGCCTATGTACTACCTGGCTCTGCCAATAAAGACCGGGGCGGCAAACCAAGGCTATCTCCGGGTCGCGGTCCCGCTGGAATTTGTCGATGACCAGATACGCTCCCTGCGCCTGCGATTGATATCCGGCGCTGCCATCATCGGTGTTGTCGTTCTTTTTGCAGGTTATTTCCTGGCCTTGCGGGTCACGATCCCAGTGACAGAAATCACCAACCTCTCAAGAAACATCTCCCAGGGGCAATATCATCTGCGAGTTCCTGAAACCCGCATAGATGAACTGGGGGCTCTGGCGAAAGCGATCAACGAACTGGCATTCAATGTTGAGCAGACGATTGATGAAGTGACGATTAGCCGTAATCGTCTGGCGGCTGTCCTGGCTGGCTTGACAGAAGGGGTGGTGGCCGTTGATGCCGAGCAAAATTTTCTGCATATCAATCAGTCTGCGTTGTCCATGCTTGGTATTTCTGCCGCTGATACAGTCGGTAGAACATTTGATGAAACCCCGGTGTTCAAAGAGGTCAAGTTTCTGGTGAGCAGCTGCATCAGCGAGCAGACCGACGGCGTGGTCACGGTAACTGACGGTGCGCTGATTATTGAATGCAGCTGCCGATGGATGGACGAAAGCGGAGGTGCGGAGGTTACGGGGGCCATTATGGTGCTCGAGGACATCACCAAGAGTTCTCGTCTGGAGGAATTCCGAAGTGATTTTGTGGCCAATGCCTCTCATGAATTGAAAACACCGATTTCCGCGATTCGTGGTCTGGTTGAGACGATTATTGATGATCCGAATATGTCTCAAGATGTCTTTGATCGCTTCATGGAACGAGTCCGGGCCCAGGCGCTCAGGCTGGACGTTATCGTTCAGGATCTACTGCAGTTATCGCGTTTCGATTCTACCGAACGCAAGAAGGAACTGGCCTCAGTGTCTCTCACCTCGGTCATGAGGCAGGTTCATCAAGCCAAATTAATGGATGCGGCTGACGCCAAGGTTGACCTGACGCTGGATATCCAGAACGACGGCCTTGATGTTGCGGGTGAAATTGAGGCGTTGAATCAGATGATCACTAATCTCGTGGATAACGCGCTGAAGTATACGGATGAGGACGGTACAGTGGTGATGCGGATCAGCCAGATGGGTGCCATGGCAAAGATCGACATTATTGACAATGGCATAGGCATCTCGAGAGAGGACAGCGAAAGAATTTTCGAACGCTTCTATCGAGTCGATCGTGCGCGCTCCCGTGCGCTGGGTGGCACAGGTCTTGGGCTTGCTATTGTCAAGCATATCGCGCAATCGCATATGGGGAGCGTCGCCGTTGACAGCAACCTGGGCAAGGGCTCAACCTTTACCGTGCAGATACCGATGACAGACAGCGTGGTCTGATCGATTAACTGACGCCACTCTTGTCCTGAAGATACGCAGCGTGTAAATTAGCGCGCCCGGGCTAAAGCGCTGAAACGGCTCGGTTCTATCACCCGCTACACAAGACCATGACTGATTCTGACTGCGAAAAGTCTGGCCATCGCAGCAAACCCGATTTAAGCATCTGGGGGCTGGCATGGCCGGCCATCTTAAGCAACCTGATGTTTGCTGTGATCGGCATTGTGAGCATAAAGATCATAGGTACTCTGGGCGCAGATGCCGTAGCTGCGGTGACAACAGGCCATCGTATTTTCTGGGGACTGCAGGCTATTCTGATGGCGATATCAGCGGGTACGACCGCGATGGTCGCAAGAGCCTGGGGAGCTGGAGACAAAGCAGAAGCAGCGCGAGTCACCAAAGTCTCACTCTGGCTGAGCAATGGGGTTGCCACATTACTGATGGTTCCCTGTCTGCTGTTTCCAACCCAGATCGCCAGCGTCTTCGGGCTGGAGGAAATACCCACCAGGATGGCGGGGGACTTCATCTTTTACCTGAGCCTTTTCAACATCGCCTTTTCCGTGAATATGATTCTGGGTGCAGCACTGCGCGCTGCGGGTGATACGAAGACACCGCTATGGATAGGTGCAGTAACCAACGTGGTCAATGTGCTGTTTGTTTACGTGCTTGTTTTTGGTTTATACGGGTTCCCTGAGCTCGGGGTGGTGGGTGCAGCGATTGCCAATGGGCTCTCCTTCGCTGTTGGTGGATTGATATTCCTTTATCTTTATTACGCCAGGCGCATGCAGGTGCCGGTGGGAGATGATCAGTCCCTCACCAAAGCGCGAACGCTGCAGCTGATCCATATTGGATACCCCGCAGGGATCGAGCAGTTTGTTTTTCAGATCGGTTTCATCGCCTTCCTGTGGCTCGTTGCTTTCTACGGTACGGCACCCTACGCCGCCTATGGTGTCGGTGTACAAATTCTCAGCATTTCGTTCGTTGTTGGTTTCGGGTACTCAATTGCGGGGGCGACGCTGGTCGGCCAGCATCTTGGTGCAGACGATCCCCAGGGTGCGGTAAAAAGTGGATGGCGGGCTCTGGCACTGGCCATTACTTCCATGGTGCTGTTGAGTGCCGTTATTGCTGTTTTTGCCGAGGAAATTGCCCGATTCCTGATCGATGATGATGAGGTTGTCAGGCTGACCGTTGCCTTCATTTACATAATGGCGCTGGTCCAGCCTTTGATGGCGGTGGAATTTACCCTGGGTGGATGCCTGCGAGGCGCCGGCGACACCCGTTTTCCGCTGGTTGCTACCATGGTAGGGCTCTGTGGGGTCAGGGTAAGCCTGGCAGCAGTGTTCGTGCTGCTTGATCTACCGGTTGAATGGATTGACGCCGCGCTCATCGGCGACTACGTCATCAAAGCTGCCATGCTCCTGGTTCGATACAGGAATGGCAAGTGGCAGCAGATTTTTTCCGAATCAGAACAGCGGTTTGCCTGATCAGAGGGATTGGCGCTTCAGGGAGGTGAGCACAAGAGGCTCGTCCCTGGTGATGACCATCGTGTACTCGTACTGGGCAGAAAAATTGCCGGTTTCGGTTAAGAGCGTCCAGCCATCCTCCGCCGTGGTCGTGGACTCTGAGGAAGTCGATACGAATGGCTCAATGGTAATGACCTGACCTTCTTTGAGAATCCGCTGATCGCGCCGATCATCAAAATTCGGGATAAAGTGCGGGTCTTCATGCAGGCTTCGACCTATACCATGGCTCCCCAGGTCTTTGAGCGTGGTAAAACCAGCCTGGACCGCTGTTTTTTCAATAGCCTGGCCAATCAGGTTGATTTTCGCACCCGCGCGGGCGGCTTTCATCGCAGCTTTCAGCGCCTTCTTAGTGACCTGGCAGAGATATTCTATTCGTGGATCCACAGGCGGCACGGTGAAGGTGGCACCTGTATCGCCGAAATAACCGACAAGCTCCGCTGAAACATCGATGTTAATCACCTCGCCTGGTTCCACCGTGCGATCCGAAGGAATGCCATGAGCTGCCTCG
>CAXPUI010000653.1:0-4157 GCA_964220205.1 Candidatus Allofontibacter communis
CCTTCTACTACCTGACCGCTGCCGGTCAGGTAGGGGCCGCCACCTTTGATAGCGCTTCATCCGCCTACCGCGATCAGAACTACGAAGAGGCCTTTGAGCAGTTCAGCAAGTTGGCGGCCGCAGGTGATGCCAAGGCCCAGACGGTTCTGGCGATCATGTACAAGTACGGCGAGGGTGTGCCGCTGGATCATGCGCAGGCCTTCCACTGGTACCAGCAGGCTGCCGACCAGGACTATCCACCAGCCCAATTCAATGTTGGGCAGATGCTACTGACTGGTTCCGGCACCACCGTGGACAGGGAAAAGGCCAGGCAATGGATTGAAAAAGCGGCATCAGCCGGTTTCTCCAGAGCTGCTGATCTACTGGCTGAGATTCAAGGTGAAGCAGCAACGCGCTCGCAGGAAGAGCCCTTATCATGGTCGCAGCAATGGAATCTGCGACTGCCCAACCAGATAAGAGAAAACTCATCGGTCAGTCCTGAACTTGACTATCAGGTTTACCGGGTGCAGCTGGGCGCGATGCAGTCCCCCGAAGGTGCACAGCGACTCTGGCAACAGATCTCCGCTAAAGACCGGACCTTTTTTCTGGATTTCCAACCAATCTACCGGCCATGGGTATCTGCAGGTCGGAGTGTCATCCGGCTGCAACTGGGTCCTTTTGAATCCAAGCAGTCCGCGAACCAGTTCTGTAGCGAAGTATTGGAACGCACACTTTCCGGTGGTTGCCTCGTGCTGCTGACCCACTAGCTCAGTACAGCCTCTACTTTTTTGGTCCGCGTTAACTCAACATCGAACCGGCAAAAGCTTGCTGATAAAGCCTCCACCCCACGTGCAATCGTTTAGAATAACCACATGAACGATCTTGCTGAAAGCATCCCCTCTGTGGGTGACAGCGTGTTAATTCCAGGACAAGTCACTTCATGACTGGGGCGGTCATCAGTTTGGCGACACTCGGTATTACTCCCCGGATGGTCGCTGAATGTAGCCTGCCTCCATGCCAGGAGCCTTCGGAACTCATCGACGCTGGTAATGATCTTTTCGGTCGCCCCCAGCGCATGACTCCTGAGACCTTGAGCAGCTGGCATGCCATGCAGCATGCCGCAAGCAGGGACGGTATTGAGTTGCAGCTGGTATCAGCGTTCCGCTCAATCAACTATCAGTGCGAGGTCATCCAGAGGAAGCTGCAGGATGGCCGGACTATCGAGGACATTCTGGGAAGCAATGCCATACCCGGCTATAGCGAACATCATACCGGGCGGGCACTGGACCTGCACTCGGGTAAAGGGCCTCCCCTTGAAGAGGCGTTCGAACAGACACCTGCTTTCAATTGGCTCGTCAGGAATGCTGACCGATTCTGCTTTTATCTGAGCTACCCCAGGGACAATCAGCTGGGCATCAGTTACGAACCCTGGCACTGGTGTTACAAGACTTGACTCAGCGATGCTTGTTCAGTTTTTCCTGGATCAACTGCTTCTGAGCTTCAGTGGGCCGAGCGGGACTGGCACCGGCTTCCTTGGCAAAGACATACTTTTCGCGAATCACCTGTTTGGGCCGAAAACCATGTCTTCGCAGGTCCGGCCAGGCCGAGTCAATCATATGTGGATTTCCACAGAGCAAAACATGATCCTGGTCCGGGTCCAGCTTCAGATCAGATAACTGCTGATTAACGTAGCCGTTGTACTCATAGTCTTGCGTCGCGGATTGACGCGACAAACAAAGCCGCAACTCAAACCAGGGATGTTGCTTCGCATAGGCAAGCAGCGTGCTGCCATAAATGAACTCGGATGAATCCCTGACACCCAACAACAGAACCACCCTGCCGTAGTTCATCGATTCCAGTTTTTTCAGCATAGGCATGTAAGGTGCAAGCCCAACGCTAGTGGCCATCATAATGAGACGCCCGGGTGCATCGACAGGCAGGACGAGTCGCCCAAAAGGTCCGGTCACCTTCGCCTCAAGGCCTTCAATATCATCCGCAAACAGGAGACGTGTTGCTCGACCTCCTTGAACCCTGGAGATAACCAGATCCAGCGTCGCCCCATGCAGTTCGTGAAAGTTACAGAGCGAATAACTTCGTTCGAACGGTCCATTTTCATCTTCAAACACAAACCGGAAGAACTGGCCGGGCTCATAGTCAATCGTCTGACCGTCCAGGCGAACGAAAGCATAGTCCCGTGTACTTGGGCTCAGCTGCCGGACTCTATCCAGTCGAACTGAAAACATCTTAATCCATAATGTAAGAGCAAGAATGATAGTATGACGTTTTACCGCTGAACCTGCGACAACCATTGAACATACAAGGCCATTACGCCCCCCCTTTCGAGCCTGTAGCCCAGGAATTCCGCGATCTCTGGGAGGATGTCGAGGTCGGGGCATCCCTGGCGATCTACCTTGATGGCGAATCGATCGTTGATCTTTGGGGCGGTTTTCAGGACGCTGACCACAACAGGCCCTGGCGTCAGAACACACTCGTCAATATCTACTCTGCCACCAAAGGAATTGTCGCACTTGCGCTGGCAAAGCTCGTCGACCAGGGACTACTTGACTATAGACAACCCGTCAGTGACTACTGGCCGGAATTTGGTGCAGAGCAGAAATACGACACGACTGTCGATCAATTGCTGTCTCACCAGGCGGGGCTGATTGATTTCAGACCGGCCGTAACAGTGGCGGAGCTTTACGACTGGCAACAGATGACTGCCAGGCTCGCAGCACAGAAACCTCGTTGGCAGCCCGGCTCAGCGTTCGGCTACCATGCCATCACCTGGGGTTATCTTGCCGGCGAGTTGATTAGGCGAATCACCGGTCAATCACCCGGCAGGTATCTGCGACAGAATTTTTCAGCGCCCCTGTCAGCAGACGTCTTTCTCGGTTTAGATGATTCTGAGATCGAGCGATGCGCCACACTGATCGGCCCCAATCGCGCTCGGCGGCCTATGACGCCTGGAGAATCGCCTGGCAAAGGTAAGCCAGAGAGCAATGATCCGGTTATCACCCCCTACAAAGATGCCTCGAGTAAGGCTTTTCGCCGCGCGGAAATTCCTGGCACGAACGGTCATGCGAGCGCCCAGGGCCTGGCTCGCTGTTATCAGGCGATGCTCGATGGCTCCCAGGTAACTCCTGCTACGCTGGCCCAATTAACCAGCGAAGTGACGCAGGGCGAGGTCGATTGCGTTCTGGGCCAGCCAATCAGGAGGGCCAGGGGCGTGATTTTGAATTCTGCATCCTGTTACTTCGGCCCCAGCCAGCGAGCATTCGGTCATTCAGGCGCCGGTGGCGCCATGGCTTATGCAGATCCGGAGCACCAGGTCGCTTTCGCCTACGTGATGAATCAACTACACGTTGATGGGCCTGCCAGGTCTCGTCGATTAATAGACCGTCTCTATGAATGCCTGTGAGTCTTCTATGACCAGGAAGTTATTGGCCGAATTGATCGGGACCTTCTTCCTGCTGGCGACCGTGGTCGGCTCCGGCATCATGGCCGAGAATCTAGCCGGGGGTAACCAGGCCATCACCCTGCTGGGCAATACCATCGCCACGGGAGCAATTCTCGCGGTCCTCATACTGGTACTGGCGCCAATCTCTGGTGCTCACTTCAATCCTGCGGTGACCCTCAGCTTCCTGCTGCGTAAGGAAATTTCTCCTGCGAGCGCAGCCCTCTATATCGCTGTCCAGGTTATTGCTGGTCTGCTCGGTGTTCTTTGTGCCCACGCCATGTTCAGTCTCGACCTGGTGCAGACATCCAGCACGATTCGCACCGGCAGCGCTCAATGGCTTGCCGAATTGGTGGCAACCTTCGGGTTGTTAATGACCATCCTGGGTTGTATCAAGTACCGCCCTGAGGCGGTACCTTTCGCCGTAGGCCTCTACATTACCGCCGGATACTGGTTCACGGCCTCAACATCCTTTGCGAACCCGGCCGTTACTATCGCCCGCGCCTTTACGGAGACTTTCAGCGGGATTTCCCTATCCGATGTACCTGCTTTTATCGCAGCTCAGATTATCGGTGCTGTCCTTGCAACCGTGATCCTGAATTACCTGACAAAAGACAGCTAGGCTGGTTGCTGGTAAAGGTGTACATCCGTTTGAGGATAAGGAATGCTGATGCCTTCCTCATCAAACGCCAGCTTCACGTTTTCCACCAGGTCAAAGTAGACA
>CAXPUI010000654.1:0-3053 GCA_964220205.1 Candidatus Allofontibacter communis
GATTGTCGGCTGGAGCCTGGGTGGTGTTTTCGCCAGGCGCCTGGCAAGAGCACGGCCGGAACCGGTGCGCCAGAACATTTCAATGGGATCACCTATTGGCAGAATCAACGACCCCGAGGCGTACACCCAGACTGTTTACGAGCGCATTGGCGATGAGGTCGTGCCGAAGCAGGTCATTGATCAGTACCTGATGGAAAACCTGCAGCCCTGCAGCGTGCCTGCCACGGCCATCTACAGCCGCAGTGACGCCATCGTCTCGCACCACATCGCGAAAGAGCCTGAGTCAGACATCACCGAGAACCTGGAAGTGATTAGCAGCCATGTCGGGCTGGTGGTGAACCCCCAGGTGTTTTACCTCGTTGGCCGAAAGCTCGCCCACCCCGAGAACAACTGGCGCAAACTGCGTCCCCTTATGGGATCGTTGCTCAAATTTTGACGAGTCCCTGTAACTCTTCCGGAGACGTTAACCGAATCGCCACCTGTGGCAGCTGGAACCAGGCAGTGGGCTCCTGCGCTGTTTGAACGTAATCAGCCACGCCCGGGTAATTCGCTATCCGCTGAATGTAATCCTCGAGCAACGCATAATCAGCAAAACGTTCGCGTGAAAACGCCTTGTACCAGTTACACAGTACGTTGAAGGCATGCAGATCTGCCACGGTCAGGTCAGGGCCAACCATGTAGCCACTCTGTGCCGCGTTGCTCTCCAGATAATTCTGAAAACCGCGCAGGTGATTATCGTATCCATTGCTGACAAGGCCCCATTGTGACTTTCCCATGAAGGCATCCAGGCGCGCAGCAACGACCTCGTCACTCACACCACGCCTGACCATAATCTGCAACATACCGTTGAAATGAAACAACGCATCGTAGGCATGATTAACGACCTCGAGTACTGCGTACTTTTCGATTTCGCCCTGACCGAGCATCCCGTTTCTTTCCGCCAGGTACTGCAGGATAGGCAGGCTTTGCGAGATTCTGATGCGCTGATCAACATAGAGCGGTACATGACCGTTGGTGAAAGACCGTTTGAGCACCTGTTCCCCTGCCGCATCGCGATAGTTCCAGTGCTGCACAGAAATCTGGATCAGCTCGTAATCCACCTGTTGCAAATGCAGCAGGCAACGGATAGGCCAGGCAATACCGATGATGTCGAAGTAAACCAGCGTCGGTCGGGTCACGGTGGCCGGTGAAAGCGCAAGAATTCGCTGTCGCAGGGCTTCGATTTCTTCCGACATGGTTTTCCCTCGATTAAGCCTCAGGTTTTTGTTGTAATGCCCGCAGCAAAAAACGGGCAGGCAAAGTAAACCATCATGAGCGATCTGGAACAATTTAGACGGGAAACACGCGCCTGGCTCGAGGCGAACTGCCCGCCGGGCGCAAGAGGACCTGGCTACGTACCGATCGGCAGTACCAGGATTCCGCTCGAACCCGACACTCAGCTCTGGCTCGAACGCATGGTCGAGAAAGGCTGGACGACACCGACCTGGCCGAAAGAATACGGTGGCGCCGGTCTCGACAAAGATGAATACAAGATTCTGATCGAAGAGCTGCAGCGCACAGGCGCCCGCGCCCCGCTGACCGGTCGTGCCGTTAACTATATTGGCCCCACTATTCTCGAATTTGGCACTGATGAGCAAAAAGCTCGCTGGCTGCCACTGTGCAGCGGCGGCAAGGGTGCCTGGGCCATGGGATACTCCGAGCCAGGCGCCGGCTCTGATCTCGCCAACCTCAGTACCCGCGCCGTCAAAGACGGTGACAATTGGATCATCAACGGTTCAAAAATCTGGACGTCCGATGCGACGAACTGCGACTACATCTTCATTCTCTGCCGCACTTCGCCCGATAAACCCAAGCACCAGGGCATCAGCCTGATCCTGGTCGACATGCACCAGCCCGGCGTCAAGGTGTCTCCGATTCAGCTGATCTCCGGTGAGTCTGATTTTTGCGAAACCTTTTTTGACAACGCCATTGCGCCGGTCGACGACCTGATTGGCGGTGTCGACAATGGCTGGACGGTCGGCAAGCGCCTGTTGCAGTTTGAGCGTTCAACCCACGCCGGCATTAACACATCCGGTTCCGAGGGTGGCCGCGACCGCAGCGACGTTGTGCAGGATCTGGTCCTGCAACACCAGGGGAATGAGGACGGCACCGTGTCTGACACGGAGATCCGCGAGTGGCTCACCCGCTACCGCATGGAGAGGCAGTCCATCGAAATCACGCGCCAGCGAGTCGTCGCCGAAACCAAGGCCCACGCCCCGGGTTTCGCCAGTTCCGCCGTCAAGCTCAGCAATGCCCTCAACGTCCAGGATGGCGATGAACTCATCATGGCCGCAATGGGCACGCAGGGATATGCGTGGCAGCCGAAGGGCAGCCGCCAAAGTAATACTGCCATGAAACGCTGGCTCTACCAGAAGAGCCTGACCATCGCTGGTGGCACCAAAGAGGTGCAGATGAATATTATTGCCAAACGCGTCCTCGGCCTGCCGGACTGATCCAAAAGCCCGCGCGGGCACCCACCTGACTCCCTCTCAGTTTGACATCGCGATCAGGCGAGAATTGACCTTGCGTGCGGCTTCTTCGCGGTTTATATTATTTTAGTTATATCTATATACTAAATGGTTATATGATTCTCGCCCTGCCAGGTGCACTCATTGTTGGACTCAGCCTCGGCCTCCTCGGTTCGGGCGGTTCGATCCTAACTGTACCGATCCTGGTCTATATCCTCGGGCAGGACGAGAAAGTCGCCATCGCCAGCTCCCTTGCCATCGTCGCCCTGATATCTGCCGTCGGCGTCATTCCTTTCATTCAGGAACGTCTCGTCCAGTGGCGCACAGCCCTCATCTTTGGGGCGCCCGGTATCGTCGGCACTTATGCGGGTGCAGCGGTCTCCGCCTATGTTTCGGGCAATGTCCAGATGCTGGTGTTCGCCGTCGTCATGTTTGGCGCGGCCTATTTCATGCTGAAGCCCGGCAAGCCGATGGCCTGTCGGAAAGAACCCAACCTTCACCTGATCAGTTTCGAGGGATTCATCGTTGGCGCGGTGACGGGATTCG
>CAXPUI010000655.1:0-3584 GCA_964220205.1 Candidatus Allofontibacter communis
GCATGCCAACTACCTGGACGACGAAGCCGTCGAGTTACTCGCTGAAAGGAAAGATTCCATTTTCGTCGGCCCGGCCCTCGCCTGGTAATTGAACTACCTCGAAAAAAGCGAATCTGTCGGCGTATCCCGCGAGACTGTTATCGAGCAGGGTTACCAGGCGGAAGTGGATGCTACCATCAGCAGCGTTGAGAAACTCAGAGAAGCCGGGGTGCGGCTGGTCGTAGGCGGCGACTACGGTATCTCTATCGCGCCTCACGGCACCTATGCCCAGGATCTTGAATATTTTGTGTCGCTCTTCGGCATGAGCCCCGCCGAAGCGCTGATCTGCGCGACCCGCTATGGTGGCCAGGCTTTTGATACAGGCGGCTCTGTCGGCACGCTGGAAGCGGGCACACTCGCCGACCTGGTGATCGTCGATGGCGATCCCATGACCGACATTAAGGTTCTACAGGATCATCAGAAGCTCACCGTCATCAAGGACGGCGTCCTTTACCGCGATCTGCATAACGCCAACCCCTATATCGAGACCTGAACTATGCCTACTGTCATGCCCCAGAAAGGAACGGCCTGGGAAGGCCTAAAACAGGAAATGATTCATCGTGGAGACGGTGATGCAAAGTGGCGCGAGGGCAAGACCGCCGTGTACGTTTTCAATGCCGGTGAGGACGTGGCCCGTGTACAAAAGGAAGCCTACGCACTCTACATGTCGGAAAATGGTTTGGGTCCCCTGGCTTTCCCCAGCCTCAAGCAGATGGAGGAAGAAGTTGTCGGTATGGGGCTTTCCCTGCTCCACGGACCGGAAGACAGTGCAGGCGCCATAACCTCAGGCGGTACAGACTCAATTACCATGGCAGTAAAAGCTGCGATGGATTTCGCCCGTGCCGAGCGAGATATCAGCGGCACCCCGAATGTCGTCATGCCTTTCTCCGCTCACCCGGCCTTCGACAAAGCCTGCCATATGATGCAGCTGGAGAAACGGCGTATCCCCGTGGGCGACAACCTGCTGGCGGACACGGCAGCGATGGAAGCAGCCTGCGATAACAACACCATGCTCCTGGTGGGTTCAGCACCCAGCTTTCCCTACGGCCTGAGCGATGACATTCAAGCGCTTGGCGAGCTGGCTGTCAGGAAAAACATCTGGTTGCACGTCGACGCCTGTGTCGGAGGCTACATCGCGCCTTTCGTCCGCATGAACGGCACTGACGTTGCACCTTTTGACTTTGACGTTCCGGGGGTCAGTTCCATGTCCGCCGATCTTCACAAATATGGTTACTGCGCCAAAGGAGCATCGACCGTGCTATACCGGTCCGAAGCGCTGAAACAACACATGATCTTTGACTGTGCCGATTGGCCCGGCGGTCGCATGATTACGCCCACCCTGGCAGGAACCCGGCCCGGCGGCGCCATTTCTGCTGCCTGGGCTGTCATGAACTACCTGGGTATCGACGGCTACAGGGAAAAACAGAAGCAGGTCACCGATGCAAGACAGGCTGTCGAAGCAGGTGTGACGAATCTCGGCTTTAAGCTGTTGGGCAATCCTCAGCTCGGCATCATGGCATTTACACATCCTGAACTGGATGTATTTGCAATCTACCGCCAGATGTATAAACGAGGCTGGTTCACCAGCCTCACAACAGAACCAAGGGCACTGCACCTGATGCTCTCACCGTTCCACCTGGGGGTAACAGCAACCTATCTGAGCGACCTGGAAGACTCGATGAACGCGGTCGCTGACGGTGACTCGGAGTCTGTTACAGAAGCAAGATACAGCTAGCCACGAAGTGGCGGTAACACGGAGTTAACTATGAGTTTTCAGTGGAACTATGGCGACATCATCGAAGCCATGGAGACCATCACGCCCCCGGAACACACTTCATTGATACATGTTAAACGCACTATTACCTGGGGAGACATGCAACGTCGCACCAATAACCTGGCCAATAATCTCCTGGCTGATGGTGTTGACCCCGGTGACAAGATCGCGTTCTACATGCGTAATTGCCCTGAGTATTCCGAGGGTATCAACGCGGCCTTCAAGGCACGTCTGACGCACGTTAACGTTAACTACCGCTACATTGATCGCGAACTGATCTACCTCCTCGACAATTCAGATGCGAGCGTCGTGATCTACCATTCGGAATTTCAGCCTCAGGTTGACGCCATTCGAGACCAGTTACCGGGTGTCCGCCACTGGCTGGCAGTTGATGACGGTAGACCCTCCGCTTATGAGCGCATGGCTGAAACGGGGACGGGGGAAGCCGTGGACCTGACCAGGAGCCCTGAAGACTTGTTATTTCTCTACACCGGTGGAACAACCGGTATACCCAAAGGCGTCATGTGGCAGCACCATGATCTCTATACAGTGCTGGGTGCCGGCGGTAACTGGCGCATCGGTATTCCGCCCTGCAAAGATTTGCAGGAACTGCTGCAGCGCGCACAGCAACAGCCTCGACCGGTAAACATGCCCCTGCCACCCATCATGCATGGCACTGGTCTGCTGTCAGCCATTGGCGCCATGACCAACGGTGGAACCTGCGTCACCCTGCCAGACAGGAGTTTCAATGCCGATACAGCCCTTGAAGCCATCGACAGCCACAAGGTCACCGCTGTGACCATCGTCGGTGATGCCTTCGCCCGACCAATGGTCGAGGCGTTGAATGCCAATCCCGGACGCTTTGACATCTCATCCCTGAAGGTAATGAACTCTTCGGGTGTCATGTGGACCCGGGAGGTCAAAGCCGGCCTGCTTCACCACCATGGTGAACTCATCCTCTCCGACGGTTTCTCCTCTTCAGAGGCGATCGGACTTGGGAGTTCTACCATGACCAAAGACCAGGAAATCGATGTAGCCAAGTTTGCGCTTGGACCTCATTGCAAGGTGTTTTCCGAAGATCTTCGCGAGCTCAAACCGGGCTCCGGCGAAGCCGGCATGGTTGCTGTCAGCGGCAACATCCCCGTAGGCTATTACAAGGATCAGGAAAAGACTGACAAGACCTTCAAACTGATTGACGGGACCCGTTATTCCATTCCAGGTGACTGGGTCAGGGTCGAGGACGATGGGTCACTGACTCTGCTGGGTCGGGGCAGTAACTGCATCAATACCGCTGGCGAGAAAGTTTACCCGGAAGAGGTGGAAGAAGCGCTGAAGTTCCACCAGGGCGTCGCCGACGCGCTGGTGGTTGGTATCGATGACGAACGCTGGGGCCAGTCCATCACTGCTGTGGTGCAGATGAAGCCGGGCTTCGACCTCGACGAAAACGAAATGCGCGAATTCAGCCGGAGCCATCTGGCAGCCTACAAGATTCCCAAAAGGATACTCAGCAAAACTGACCTGGAACGAGCCCCCAATGGCAAGGCTGACTACAAGACGATCAGGGTTTTCGCGGAAACAACGCTGGCTAGTCAGTAGGAACCCTGCGCCGCATTTTTTTACGCTCGCCCTGTTTGCGCTTGGCATCGAGCCGACGTTTCACAGAGGCACGGGTTGGCCGCGTTTTACGCCGGGATTTGCTGACTCTTTGCGCCTTCAGCAACAATTCCTCGAGTCTGTTGAGAGCATCCGCTCGATTCTTCTCCTGGCTGCG
>CAXPUI010000656.1:0-3146 GCA_964220205.1 Candidatus Allofontibacter communis
CAGGTTGGTTGTGGTGTCTTCCTGGGCTAAAACAGGCAGTGCATTAGCGGCGATACCGACGCTTAAGATCAGGCGAATAGCCCTTGCGAGAGGCACGGGAGAGAGAACGGCGGACATTATCAAAACCCTGAAGCTAATGGAGGTGTATGGGAATTTGCTTCAGGATAGTATTGCCAAGCAAATAATAATGCAAATAAATCTCATTAAAATTAAATGCAGGTGGACGTTTCCTCTTTGATAGCTTTCGGCAATTACCTAGCTTGCCGAGGTGCTCGGTTGATACCTAAAAGCCATTGTTTTATTTGATTATTTTTTTAACTTCCAAACCATTTTTAAGTTTCTTGCAAATCAGTTGCGAAACGTAACAAATCCCTGCTGGCGATGAAAAATCGATCACAATATTGTTCCTGCGCAAATACACCGGTCTCATTAAAGGACGTTAGAAATGCGCCGCTTGCCTCTGATTTTCCTGTTGATTATCTTCGCCTTTTCTTCCAGCGTGCTGGCGGCTCCCAAGCTGACAATTACCAGCGGAACAAACACTCTGGTTCTCGACCGGAATGAGCTTGAAAGCTTTCCACAAACCACCTTTTCAACAACCAGCCCCTATTTTGACGGCGAGGTCCAGTTCTCCGGACCAACCCTGGGACGGGTTCTTGAGACCTTTGGTGTATCTGGACAGTCACAGATCACCCTGACTGCACTGAACAATTACAAGGTCATTGGCTCTCTGGAAGAGCTTCTTTCACTTGATGCGATCATTGCTACCCGCAGGGACTCCAAAACCATGTCTGTTCGTGACCGGGGCCCATTCTGGGTCATTCTTCCACTGTCTGAGCGCCCGGAACTGGATAACGAAGATTTTCATCGCTACATGGTCTGGCAACTCAGCGGCATTGAGCTGGAATAACCGTGAACAAGGGCGCCCTGCTGTCAGGTTTGTTCTCGCGAACCACCGTTGTCTTTCTTTTCCTGGTGGTGCTCCTGCTTCTTGGCGGGAGTTTCTACACCTATTTTCAGGACAGGAAACTTCAGTCGGTGTCGCTTGGCACTTTGCGCATGGCATCCTGGAACCTGGCCCAGCTGGGCAATGAAGCGAGCGCCTTTGACCGGGAGCTGTCGCTGACGGCGAAGGGTGTGGGAGATCAGGACGAATTGACCCTGCGCTACGATGTACTCTGGAGCCGATATGATTACCTGCTCAACGGCGCCGAGTCCCGGGCAACCCGGGACCACCAGGACAATGAGCAGCGACTGAAAGACCTGTTCAGCGAGTTAAAAGCGTTCGAGGAGTCCGTTCTGACCGGCGTGGAAAGTGGTCCTGAAGAACTTGCGGCTACTATGGAGGCTTGGAAACGCCAGAAAGCGGATATTCAGCAGTTGGTAATCGACAACTTCGTCGGCGATGATGCCAGCAGGTTGGTGACCGCTGTGGAGGAGTCTCGAAATCGGCTTGCTAACCTCCGAATCGTGACTCTGGCGGCTCTCGTTGCCGTGTTTCTGTATTTGGCTTTTGCTATCGCTTTTGTTCGCAGGCAGTCCGGGGTCGACCCTATAACCGGCCTGCCGAACAGCCAATATCTCCACAATGTTCGCCGTGTATCCCCTGAAAAAGCCATTATTACCTGCGAGATTCGAGGTTTTCAGCTGGTTCTGAGTGATTTTGGAACCGAAGGCGGAGACGATTTGCTTCGGGTGTTTGCCGGAAAACTCAAGAAGCAGCTGGGCGCTGATGATGAGCTCATTCAGGCTTCCCAGAGCGGATTCGTGATGTTTATGTCCATGAGCCCGATCGAAGACATCGAAACGATGACGAAGCGGTTGGTTGAAGCGACAACCTTTGATTGGCGCATCCGGGATTCTGTGTTGCATGTGTCAGCAGTCATGGGTGTCGATCCCCAGTGCCAGGGTAATTGCCCCGGCTGGAGTATTCGCTACCAGCGCGCTCACCGGGCACTGACACAGGCCCGGCTGGAAGGCCAGGATTACTGTATCAATCAGGAAGATCTCCGCCGTAAAATTGAAGAGGATCGTCTTGTCCACACCGGCCTTATCCAGTTCTTCAACAACGAACCCGGCACCCTTCACCTGAGCCTCGTGTATCAGCCCATTGTGAGTTCCGAGAACATAAAACTGGTTACCGGTGCCGAGGTGCTTCTGCGCTGCCGGGATGAGCGTGTCGGCTTTGTGCCCCCGAATCGTGTGGTAGACCTGTGTGAGCGTTACGGCCTGGGCGTCGAGCTGGGTCGGTGGCTGTTCCGGCAGATTGCCCGTGAGACCCAGACGCTATACGGGAACCTTGGCTTTAATGGCAATCTTTCCATCAACCTCAACCCGTCCATGTTGGCCGATCACCTGGTGCAGGATGTACAGAGCCTTCTGATTGATGCCGGAATCCCGGCCACTGCCCTGTGTATGGAAATTACGGAAGACAATGCGGCCCTGGAATTCCAACGTATCAATCAGCTGATCGGTAGCCTGCACGATCTGGGCGTGACCTTCGCCCTCGATGACTTTGGTACCGGACATTCATCGCTCGAGTATGTCCGCGAACTGAAGGTAGACCGGCTCAAGATTGATCGATGCTTTGTGAATGGCATTGACGAGAGCGAGGACAAGGCCCGATTCCTCGGGTCCGTGATCGCCATGGCCGAGCAGGCGTACATGAAGAGCGTCATTGAAGGGGTCGAAAACGAAGCCCAGTGGCAATTGATCGAGAGCTTTGGGGGCGTTCTTGTCCAAGGCTATTATGCGCACAAACCGATGCCGCTGAATGATTATGTAGCTCTGCTTCTTGATTCGCGAACCTATTATCCGTCCGTACAGACCAGGTACGTGGCGACAACGGGCTATTGAAGGGGGTCTTCTTGACGTTAAAACAGGGCTTTGTTCCGTGGCTGGTAGGGGTGCTGATCGCCGTCCAGGCCGTTGTCGTTCACAGTACCGAAAAACCACTGCTGTTTGGCATTGTTCCCCAGGAGTCTTCCAGCAAGCTGGCCGACCAGTGGACCCCGGTCATGCGGCATTTATCTGAGCAGTTGGGTCGGGAGGTGCGCTTTACCACCGCGCCGGACATCCCCACGTTTGAAGAGCGTGTTTTGGCAGGCCACTACGACATTGCTTACATGAACCCCTACCATTACGTT
>CAXPUI010000657.1:0-3640 GCA_964220205.1 Candidatus Allofontibacter communis
CGACAGAACTGCACCCCTTCGGCGCCAAAGTGCGTGAGAAACGGGACATCTATGAGGAGGGCCTGCGAGCGCTGCTGCCCTGCTTTACCAGCACCGATTATGGCTTCGACGGCAAGTACTGGCAGTGGCCCCGCCGCAATGTCCTGCCCAAGCCGTTACAGCTGCCCCACCCACCCCTCTGGGTTGCCTGTTCAAATATCAACACCATCATGTACGCTGCGAAACGCGGCATCGGGGCATTGGGTTTCCAGTTCGCTACACCCGAAGGCGCAAAAGCCTGGGTACACAAGTACTACAACATCATATCCAGTGAAGCCGTTGAGAAACTCTGCGATTACGAGATGAATCCCAATATCGCTATCGTTTCGGGCTTCATGTGCGCAGAGACCGATGAGGAAGCCAGAGCGAAGGCCGAAGGCTGGACATTTTTTGTCTTCTGTCTTGAGTACAACGGCACACATACTTACGAACCCGGTACCGTTAATCTCTGGGAGGAATACCAGACCTGGCGAGAGTCTGAAAAAGCCCAGAAGACCTTCGATACGGGCCTGATTGGTTCACCAGAGACGATTCGCCGTAAACTCCGGGAATTCGAAGCATCCGGTATTGACCAGATTATTCTGCTGAACCAGTCAGGCAAGACCAGCCACCAGGACATCTGTGAATCCCTGCAACTGTTTGCAAGGGAGGTCATGCCTGAATTCCACGAGCGCGATGCAGAACACCAGGAGTGGAAACGCGCCGTTCTGGCAGGCGAAATTGAATTGGAAGATATTGACCTTGCGGACCATAAGAGACTGGCGGTCATGGATGCCATGTCTCCGGAAGGCAGACGCCGTCCGGGCCAGAAAGAAATCGCTGCAAAAATGGCAGCCAAGGAAAAGTCAGCGGTTTAAACGACTTGGGGTCAGGCGATGAGCTGTTCCTGCAGTTCACGGTAGCCGATCAGCTTTATACCCCTGTCTTCAATGAACTGACGGGTCGCTGCCTGACTCCAGACAAGATAGTCAGCATGCCTGGAGTCATGGGTATCGGCTATGGCCTTGAGTTCATCGCCGTTAACGGCGGGATGAAACAGCAGATGGGTCAACCCGGGTTTGATACCCTCGATTTTCTCGCGGTAAAACGCTTCTTTATCACTCAGGTCAACCAGCGTATCAATGATGATTTCATCAAGTACCGGGACCCGGGCCGCGTCCACTTTTTCGAGGATCGCCACGAATTCCTCCGCCATATCACCCATCGCAAGCGCCTGGAGACGTTCACGGGTAATACGCGGCAGGAAGGCCGGCACTGCATACTCTTCCGCGAGAGAGAGGTAGCTCGCGAGAAACTTCGGATGCACAACAGACCCCATGTGTGTGTCAATGTGCGTTACTGCAATACCGGCTTCCAGGGCCGTATCTATCTGGGCTCTCATTTCCGACTCAGCTGCCTTTGCAGTGACATGACGTACAGCATCCTCGCGGGTGTGCCAGAGGTATCCTTCACTATCCAGAAGACCTGTTGCCGGGTCCCTGCTGCTGAGTGCCGGCCAGCGGAAGGTCGGATACTCAGCAGTCAACGTCAGGTGAACGCCCACATCAAACTCCGGGTGCTCAGCACAGATCTGCGCGGCTTCCCGGAACCAGGGGGCATTCACGATCACTGACGCACAACTCGCCGCACCTGAGGCAAGGCATGCCAGTGTTGCCTGGTTGGCCGCATGACAGAAACCCATATCATCAATATGAGTTATCAGTACCCGATCGGTATCGGCAAAGCCTAACTTCGCAAGAAAGGGGTTCACGCGACGACCATGCTGACAGTGCTGTCGACGAATTGATCGATGCGGCTACAGGGCCAATGCATGCTGGTCATGCCTGGAACTGTTTTTTCAGTTCCGCATATTTCTCCATGAGAGGCAGTACCTGGTCAGCCCCGGCAGGTGGCAACGCGAAGACAATTCTGTCAAAGCCATACGACAGGCATCGCTCAACAGCAGCGGGATCAGGACCTACCCCAAAAATGGTGAAATTAGGACTGACCGAACGACCCGCAGCATCCCAGGCTTCACGGGTAAGCCGCATACTTTCCGCGTAATCGGTTGCACCCGTCGCTGCTGCCCGTGATTCATCCTGGTAGATCGGAAACCAGCCATCGCAGTATTCAGCGATTCGCTTGTACATGTATTTGGAAGCTGCACCCAGCAGAATGGGCGGTCCCCCTTCCTGCTTCGGCTTTGGATAAGACCAGACAGGATCAAAATCTACATAGTCACCGTGGAATTCGGCTGCGTCATCTGTCCAGATTGCTTTCATCGCAAAAATACGTTCACGCAGGACCTTCCAACGATCCGCAAAAGGAGTGCCATGATTCTCCATCTCTTCGGCATTCCAGCCTGCCCCGATCCCAAGAATGAGTCGGCCATCACTGATGTGATCGAGCGTGGCAACCTGCTTGGCCATGAGAATTGGATCCCGCTCGGTGACGAGCGCAATGCCCGTTCCCACCTTCAGGTCAGTGGTCACTGCCGCCGCCGCGGCCAGGCCGACAAAAGGATCGTGGGTGTGCCAATACTCCTTGGGTAAATCAGCACCGCCTGGCCAGGGGGATAAACGGCTGGCCGGAATATGGGTATGTTCCGGGAAAAACAACGACTCAAAGCCGTTTTGCTCTGCGGCACGCGCCAGCTCGGCGGGTGCAATCGCATAATCGGCTGGAAACATGACCAATCCAAAGTCTGCCACTCGGTTCTCCTCTTAATGTGTTTGTGTTTGTGTTGGTGTTCAGTGCAGGACTATACGCACTAAGCTGGCTCGGCACCAAAAACAATCATTTTAGAGCTGTCCAGGCCAGCCATTTCACAGCCCTTGCGATAACTTTCGAGCACTGCCTTGGCATCGACGATGCCGAGGATACTGCCGCCCTCGTCAATATTGACGTTACAACCATAGATAGCGAACCAGACCTCAGTTTCTTCTTCTATATCATCACAGACCAGCAGTGTATGTATCGAATGGGAAGGTTCGTAAAGGTAAGACCCTGCCCGGTTGACATAATCCGGGTATTCCTTGTAGTACCAGCCACCGGAGTGGGTTACGGCAAAAACCGGACCCGTATGGTAATGGGTCTGCACCGCGTAACCAGGCTGCCAGCGAGTCTTCAACACCCAGAGCCCCTGGTTCAGATCTATGTGGAGCACCTTTAACTTCGAACCATCCTCGGACTCCAGCCAGGGCAGATCATCCTCACCGACATGCAAGGCTTCGGTCGCATCGTTCATCGGTATCCTGAACCCTTCCTGGATACCACCAGCCAGGTCTTTTGCGTCTGACATATTTCTCATTCTCCTGTGCAACGGGCTAAAGCCCGGTCTTGGTTGATTTTGCGCCGGAATCGATATCTTAGCCGGCCGCCCACAATGGTAACCCTTTCCATCCTGCTCACCGCAGGCCAGTAGTCAGCGGTCGCGTAATACTGCACCGCCCGATTATTCCAGAATGCAAAGCTGTTGTTTTTCCAGCGAAAGCGACCCTGGTAGCCCGGAAGCAACGCCTGCTTTTAGAATCAGTCCAACAAGGCCACTCGGGCAAGTCTACCTGGCTACTCCCAGGATTCCACGGCCACCTGACTGCTTCATCCACCGAAGCGAGTCTGC
>CAXPUI010000658.1:0-3575 GCA_964220205.1 Candidatus Allofontibacter communis
TTTCGCGGTAACCAGTTGAATTCCGGGTGGAAGGTGGACCACTGCCTGATAAGTTCACACCATGGTCGAGGATCGGTGACTTCGTCGGGTGAGACGCCGGCGAACTGGTCTGTGGTCACGTTGCGAATGCAACTGCCACTGGTCTGGATCGCGTGCATCTGAACTGATGCCAGTTCTTCAAGGATGTCTGGTACTTCCTCAAGGACAGGCCAGTTTAATTGGACGTTTTGCCGGGTGGTAAAGTGACAGTAACCGCGATCGTAAGTACGGGTGATATGCGCCAGTTTGCGGAGCTGTTCTGATGACAGCATGCCATAGGGCACGGCTATCCTCAGCATTGGTGCCAGGCGTTGAATATACAACCCGTTTCTCAGGCGTAACTGCTGGAACTCGTCTTCGGGGATTTCACCTGCAAGGAATCGGTTGGTCTGATCTCTATACTGAGCGACGCGTTGGTCGACCATCGTTTGGTCATATTGATCGTAAATGTACATGCGTCGCAGTCTGAGGCGTGCTGGAAGCGGGCTAATATACTGGGATTGCAAGGAAGACTGAACGAAGTTATTGGCATATGCTTATGCTGAAATGATGGCATCTACGCCGTATAATTGAGCGACTTTATAATCAGGTGTAAATAAGTATGAGCGAAGAAAATCAGCAACAGGATGAAGAAGGGGTAACTGACGCGATGGCAGCTGTCGCGGTTGTCGTCATTCCGGTTATTGCGGTGGTTTACTGGCTCTCAGGGTTGCCAACCTCCTGAGTGGGCAGCGACTGTGTCAAAGGGCAGTCGGCCTATCAACCACAACAAACAAAAGAGCTGAATAGCTTAAGAGTTTACGAGATAAAGAGTTAAAGAACTAAAGAATCAAATAACCAGAAAGACCACCGATAGTATGGTCATGATAAAAAGCGCGGTAAAAATCACCCCGGCGATGATAAAAACGACCGGATTGCCATGAGTGAAGTCGCGTTCCCGGTTTTTTCGGTTTTGGACCCCCAATGCTGCCGCCAGTACGCTCATGATGACCTGCCAGATCGTGGGCCGGTTGCTGCTGTTACCGGCGTTTTCTTGTTCTGGTGTACTTTCTTCCATCAGGCGTATTTTAGTACAGGTCTAAGCCAGCGTTCAGCTTCGCTAAGGGAAATTCCCTTCCGTTCGGCGTAAGCTTGGGTCTGGTCTCGATCGATTTTACCCAGGCCGAAGTATCTGGCATCGGGGTGTGCAATATAGAACCCGCTGACACTGGCGGCGGGGAACATGGCATAGTGTTCGGTCAATTCAACCTGGATAGACGCCTGGGCGTCCAGCAACGTAAAGAGTGTGCTTTTTTCGGTGTGGTCAGGGCAAGCAGGGTAGCCGGGTGCCGGGCGAATCCCCTGGTATTTTTCTCTGATCAGTTCCTCGTTGTCTAGCGCTTCTTTGGACGCATAGCCCCACAGTTCCTTTCGCACCATTTCGTGCAGGCACTCGGCGAAGGCTTCAGCCAGACGATCGGCCAGTGCTTTGACCATGATGGCATTGTAGTCATCTTTCTCAGCTTCGTATTTCGCTGCCAGCTCATCAGCCCCAAAGCCTGTAGAGACCGCGAACCCCCCAAAATAGTCCTCAATGCCCGACTGCACGGGCGCGATGTAGTCAGCCAGGCAGTAATTCGGCTGGTCGTTGGGCTTGTCCATCTGCTGGCGCAGGTGGTGACTCTTTGCCCTGATCTGCGTACGGCTTTCATCTTCGTAGACAAGGATGTCTTCACCGTCGGAATTGGCTGGCCAGAAACCGACGACTGCGCTGGCGCTCAATTGATTATTGCTGGTTATGTCGCCCAGCATCGCCTGGGCATCTTCAAACAACTGTCTTGCGGACTCACCGACGATGTCGTCCGAGAGTATCTTGGGATATTTGCCTGCCAGCTCCCAGGCAACAAAAAAAGGCGTCCAGTCAATATACGGAATTATTTTTTCCAGTGGGAAGTGGGTTAAAACCCTGGTGCCGAGGAATGTGGGCCGGGTCGGCGTATAGTCTCGCCAATTGATCTCGTGTCGGTTTTCGGTGGCTTGCAGAAAACTGAGAGTATTGCTCTTTGGAGAACGGTGCTGGTTCCGATGTCGAATTTTTCCATAGTCATCGTTAAGCTCTTCGGTGAGCTGTATTTTTGACTTGGGATTCATAAGTCGGGTAGCGACACTGACCGCTTTTGAGGCGTCGGGCACATAGGCGACGGTGTCCAGATCGAAACAGGGTGCAATCTTCACCGCGGTGTGGGCCTTGGAGGTTGTCGCACCACCGATAAGCAGCGGTTTGTTAATTTTCAGCCGGCGCATCTCTGATGCGACATGAACCATCTCGTCCAGTGAGGGGGTAATCAATCCGGACAGGCCGATGATGTCAACATCTTCCTCCAGGGCAGTTTTCAAAATAGTTTCAGCCGGGACCATGACTCCGAGGTCTATCACCTCATAATTGTTGCATTGCAGTACCACGCCAACGATATTTTTGCCGATATCATGGACGTCACCCTTGACGGTTGCGGTCAGGATTTTCCCCTTTGAACTGGTGCCGGCATCTTTCTCTGCGTCGATGAATGGTACCAGGTGAGCAACCGCCTGCTTCATGACCCTGGCACTTTTGACGACCTGGGGCAGGAACATTTTGCCTGCTCCAAAGAGATCGCCAACTTCGTTCATACCTGCCATCAATGGCCCTTCAATGACCTCGATCGGTCGTTTAGCGAGCAAGCGAGCTGCTTCGGTGTCTTCCACAATGTATTCGTTAATACCCTTGACCAGCGCATGTGCCAGCCGCTGTTCGACAGGTTCCTGTCGCCAACTCAGATCTTTCTTGTCATCGCGGGTCCCGCCACCCGCAAAGTCTGAGGCGACTTCAATCAGTCGGTCTGTGGCATCAGGACGACGATTGAATATGACATCTTCAATTCTGTCCCTGAGAACCGTGGGAATCTCCTCGTAGATGGCAAGTTGACCAGCATTGACAATGCCCATGGTCAGGCCGTTCTGCACCGCGTGATAAAGGAAGACCGCATGTATGGCTTCTCGTACCGCGTTATTGCCTCGAAACGAGAATGAGACATTAGAGATGCCGCCGGATACGTGAGCCCCAGGCAATTCTTGCTTGATGAACGCGCAGGCATCGATGAAATCCTTGCCGTAAAGATTGTGTTCTTCTAATCCGGTTGCGATAGCAAACACATTGGGATCAAAAATGATGTCCTCGGGAGGAAAACCAATCTGTTCGACGAGAATATTGTATGAGCGTTTACAGATAGTCTTGCGCCGCTCAAGGCTGTCTGCCTGACCGTTTTCATCGAAGGCCATGACCAAGACTGCTGCGCCGTAATCCAGGCATGCACGCGCCTGTTTGATAAAGAGCTCTTCACCTTCCTTCAGGCTGATTGAATTGAAGATGCATTTGCCCTGTACACATTTCAGACCTGCTTCGATGATCTCCCACTTTGAGGAGTCGATCATGATTGGGACTCGACAGATGTCAGGCTCGGATGCGATCAGGTTGAGAAAGCGAACCATCGCCGCTTTCGAGTCAAGCATGCCTTCGTCCA